>JBBQCQ010000415.1:0-4541 GCA_038318835.1 Gemmatales bacterium
TGGCCCAGTCCCTCGACTTGCTGGCGGACACCTCGCCGGCCGTCACGGTCGAACCGCCGCGACTCACGACACGGGCCTTTCGCTTACTCAACGAAGCCCGCGAACTCATCGACCATCAGAAGAAGCTGACCGGCGATTCGCTGCTCGTCAACCCGACCGAGGCCGACCCGCTGGCGAAGTTCCACCGCGGCACGGTCGGGCTGACCGACTCCGCGTTGCGCTTGGCCCAGGTCTTTCCGGCCGCGGCCGAGGCGCAACTGCGAATGTGCGACGGCTTCGAACACCTCCTGCACGTCATTCGCCATCGGCTGAGCGTGCTGGAACATTCGCTGTCCGTGCGGCGGGCCGACGCCGCCCGCGTCGAGCAACTCGCGAAGTGGCTGACGGCGATGCACCTCGGCAACCCGGTGCGGGCCGACGGCTTCCTCGATCTGGCCGAAGTCATCCTGGACGAAGCCCGGCAGGGCGGATCGATGCGGTTCCTGGCACTTGACCCCCATACAGACGGCGTGGCGAAGTTCGTCGCCGCCCACGCGATCAACGTCGCGCAGGTGCTGGCCCGCCTCGTGCCGCACGACTACGAATGGGCGATGAAGCCGACGCTGCCGGTGGCGGCCGCCCTGCTCATGGACGTGGGGATGCTCGACCTGCCCGCCGACCTGCTGGGGAAGGCCGACCCGCTGACCGTCGGCGAGCAGCGGCTGGTCGAATCGCACGCGCGACGGTCCGCAGACATCCTCCGCGCGACGATGCCGGAAGCGGGCACGATGGCCGAACTGGTGGTCGCCCACCACGAACGGATCGACGGTACCGGCTATCCGAACGGCGTGCGGGCCGAGGGGATTCCGTCGCTGGCCCGCCTGCTGGCGGTGGCCGACGTGTACGCCACCCTGCGGGCCGACCGGCCGCACCGCGAGGGGCTGGACCCGCGAGCCGCACTGACCGACGCGCTGCTGATGGCCGAGCAGGGGAAACTCGACCGCGACTTCACCGAATACCTGCTGAACGTGTCGTTCCACCCGATCGGCACGGTCATCGAATTGACCGACGGCCGGATCGGGGTGGTGGCCGCGACGCACAACAGCCGGACGAATCTGCGGGCGTCGATGCGGCCCGTGGTGGCCGTGCTGACGAACGCGATGGGCGACGTGCTGCCACGGCCGGAGTTCCTGGACCTGGCCGCGACCGACGTGGGCAGCATCGTGCGATCCGTACCCGCCGCCGAACGCCGCGAGAAACTCGGCGAGTGGTACCCGGATTTGTGCTCGTAATCAAATCCCCGCCCGCCGGCGGCGAATAACCGGACTGTCCCCCGGCGTTGGGCATTCTCCCGTGGCTGATCTCAAAGAACCCAGCTACCTCGCGTCTACCCGCCATCCGTGGGCGTGCTTCCTGTTCCTACTGCCGCTGTTCGCCGTCTATGAGTTCGGCATCGTGTGGGTCGGCGGGCCGAACCCCGACAGCATCCGCAATGGGGCCGACCTGTGGCTGCGGTGGTTCCTCGAGAACTACGGCTTCGGCCAGCTCTGGGTCGCCCCCCTGCTTGTCCTCGGCCTGTTCTTCCTGCGGTCGATCTATTACCGCAAGGACCGCCCGCGACGGACCGTCTCGGTCATCTTCGGGATGCTCGTCGAGAGTATCCTGTTCGCGTTCGTGCTCTGGGGCATCAGCCGGAACTTCCGACTGATCCTCGAAACGACCGGCCTGCCGTTGAACCAGATTCAGTTCAAGACGGTGGCCACGGCGCAGTTCATCACATTCATCGGGGCCGGGATTTACGAAGAAGTGCTGTTTCGCCTCGGGCTATTCTCGCTGTGCGTCTTCGTGCTGCGGCTCGTGCTGTTCCCCGGCGTGGTCGCGGTGCCGGTGGCGGCTGTGGGGGCGGCGGTGCTGTTCGCCGCGGCCCACCACGTCTACGGCCAACCGATTCAGGCGCCGGTGTTCCTGTTCCGGGCGATGGCCGGGCTGTTCTTCACATTCCTCTACATCTTCCGCGGCTTCGGCATCGCAGTGGGTGCCCACGCGGGGTACGACATCTTGGTGGGCGTGGCGGTGAACCCGATTTCCTGATATCGCCGCCGGTTTACCGGCGGGATTTTGGAGTCAAAAACCCCCGCCAATAAACCGGCGGCTAAACAAAAACTCACCGCTTCACCCCGCTCAGGGCCTCCAGTGCCAGCAGCAGGGCGTGCGTACCTTTGCGGGCATAGCCGAGTGCTCGCACGCTCTCGTAGAGTTGCTTCGCCAGGCCCAGGCCCGGCAGGCTAAGGTTCATCCGCTCGGCTTCCTTCAGCGCGATGCCCATGTCCTTGATGAAGTGCTCGACGTAGAACCCCGGCTCGAAGTTGCGGGCCAGCATCCGCGGGCCGAGGACTTCCAGCGCCTTGCTGCCGGCCGCCCCGACGCTCACGCTTTTGAGCACCGTTTCCAGGTCCAGCCCGGCTTTGTAGCCGTACAGCAACCCCTCGCAGACGGCGATCATGTTCGCCGAGATGAGAATCTGATTCACCATCTTCGTGTGCTGCCCCGCACCCGGCCCGCCCTGGTGGACGATGGTTTTGCCCATCGTCTCGAAGATCGGCGTGACGGCCTCCACCACCTTCTTGTCGCCGCCGATCATGATGCTCAGCGCCGCGTTCTTCGCCCCCACGTCGCCCCCGCTCACCGGGGCATCCAGGGCAGCCACGCCCTTCTCGAAGGCGGCCTCGTAGATTTCTTTCGCCAAACTCGGCTCGCTCGTGGTCATGTCCACCAGCACCGTGTTCGCCTTCGCCCCGGCGAGGGCACCGTCTTTCCCCAAGAAGACTTCGCGGACATCCTGCGGGAAGCCGACGATGGCGAATACCACGTCACTCGCCTCAGCCACCGCCTTCGGCGTGTCGGCGAATGTCGCCCCCTGATCGACCAGCGGCTGGGCCTTGTCGCGGCTGCGGTTGAAGACGGTGGCGGTGAAGCCTTTCTTCATGGCGTGTTCGCACATCCAGCGGCCCATGACGCCGGTGCCGATCCAGCCGATGCGGGTTTTGCCGGGGATCGCGGTCGAAATTTGCATGGCGAAGAAACCGTGAAGGTGCTAGGTTAAACAATTCCGAAATTCGGTCGGGTGGATGAAGTCGTTCCCGCCCGAATCGCCAACATCCTACGGAACGGACCGCGGATTGCAACGAATGGACGCACCTGTCTCCGCCCCTCGTATGTCAGCCCCCATCGTGCTGCTGCATGGTCTGTGCGGGTTCGATCAAATCATCGCCTGTCGCCGGCCTGAGGTTGAGTACTTCCCCGGCATTCGCTCGCACCTTGCCGCCGGCGGGAACCGCGTGCTGGTCCCCCGCCTCAGTCCGACGGCCGGCATCGCCACCCGTGCGGCCGAACTGGTGGCGTATCTGCGGCGGGAAGTTGGCACGCAACCCGTCCACCTCATCGGCCATAGTCTCGGCGGCCTGGACGCCCGGTATATGATCTCGAAGCTGGGGGCGGAAGACCGCGTCCTCTCGCTCACGACCGTCGGCACCCCGCACCGCGGCACCACCTTCGCCGACTGGGGGCTGGACCGCCTCGCCCGGTTCGTGCGGCCGGTGTTGCGACGGGCGGGGTTAACCGAGGATGCCTTCCACGATCTGACGGTCGATGCGTGCCGCCGGTTTAACGAAGACGTGCCGGATGTGCCGGGCGTGCGCTATTTCGCGGTCGCCGGGGTCTGCACGAAGCCGATGCTTGGGGCCGAGTGGTGGCTGCCCGCCCGAATCGTCGGGAAGGCCGAGGGGCCGAACGATGGCGTCGTCAGTCTGGCGAGCGCGACGTGGGGCGAATGCACCGATGTGTGGGACGCCGACCACCTGAATCTGGTGAACTGGCCGAACCGCAAGGCGATGAAGCGAGGCCTTTGGATCGACCGCGCCGCCGATTACGGCCGACTGCTCTCGCGCCTCGAATCCTGACCAGAGCGTACAGCCGGCCCCACCCCATTCCTCGCCGCGTTCGCGGTTGTCGGCACGTCTGCGGGAACCCAACCGCCCGGCGAAGATCGTTCCCGTATTTTCACCCGCCCCGCCGATTCCACCCCGCTCTCGGAACCGATCCCAGAAGAGCCGCGAACGGTAAGCGGTCGCTTCTTGGAACCCGATGGAAAGGAACATCCCAATGCGTCACGGAATGATGATGCGGACCCTGACGGCCGCCGTGCTGACCCTCGTCGTCGGCACCCTCGCTCAGGCGGGCGGCAAGGACTGTAACAACTGCGCGACCGGCCCGGTCGTGGTGCAAGGCGTTGGCACCACCGCCGACTGCGGCGACTGCGGCCCGCGCGTGAAGAAGTCGCACGCCCACCTGAACGGCACCGGCTGTTGCGATGCGAACTTCATTCTCGGCACCTCGAAGTCGTTCTTCGCCCCGTGCAACCCCGGCTGTAGCGACCTGCCGATCAGCGTCTCCGGCGGTTGTCGCAAGAACTGCCCCCTGCCGATCTACGGCACCGGCATCGGCCAACCCGCGAACAGCTGCGGTGTGTACACGAACCTGAGCCGGTAACGGATTTTGGCGAG
>JBBQCQ010000416.1:0-4529 GCA_038318835.1 Gemmatales bacterium
AAGTGGCGTGGGGGCAGGATGCTCTGAACCCGACGGCCGTTCACGAGTCGAAGAAAGTCAGCTTGCCTGTGTGGACGAAGGTATGACTGCACTCGTCGTCACGCTGCTGGTGTTCGTGACCGTCGGCGCGGTGGCGCTGTCGGCCAACCTCGTCGTCGGCTGGTTCGTGCGGCCCGACAAGATGACGGCCGAAAAAGGCGAAGCCTACGAGTGCGGCGAGGAACCCGTCGGCCCGGCATGGGTGCAGTTCGACCTGCGGTTCTACGTCGTGGCCCTGCTGTTCGTGATCTTCGATGTGGAAATCGCGTTCTTCTTCCCGTGGGCCGTCGTCTTCGGCAGCGCGAACCAACTCGCCGACCCCGCCCTGAGCGTGCCGCAACGGGTGGAAGTCGCGAGCCGACTCGGCAGCCTTCCGCCGGCGCCGGCCGTCGCTCAATCGTTCGCCGAGTTTGCCTTCTTCGAGATGTTGGTCTTCTTCGCCATCTTGCTTGTCGGCTTCGCCTACCTCTGGAAACGCGGCGACCTGGAATGGGTGCGAAGTACGGAGAGCCACCCCGTCGCCGGGGAATCGACGTACCCGTGATTTTTGGCGTGTCGGTCCGCTTCGACTCTCCAACACCGGAGTGCGGCATGGAATGGGTGTCCGATCTCCTCACGTTCGTCTCGGGCCAGACCGGCAAGGCCGTCGTCACGCTCATCGGCCTGGGCGGCCCCTTCCTCACCATCGGCTTTTGGATCGGCAAGCGCCTCGGCCAAAACAAGCGCGTCGTCGCGTTGCGGCAACTCAAGGCCACCGAGGAACAACTCGAAAACGCGCACAAGGGCCACCAGAAAGAGCAGCGGCACTCGGCTTCGTTGACCAAGGAACTCCTCGTCAAGCGGGGCGAGTTGAAGCACGCGAAGGAACAACTCGCGGGCGCGACCGACAAGCTCGACCTCGCGAAGCGGAAGCTCATCCCTTACTACCAGGCCTACGTCGCGCTCAAACCCCGGTACGACCAGTGCAAGAAGGAGTACGACGCCGAGAAGCAGCGGGTGGCACAACTGGCGGGCGATCAGGGGGAAGCGGAAAAGGCCATCATCGACCTGCGGGCCGAACTCGACCAGCGGCAACAAGCGTTGGACAAAATCGAACGGCGGACCAAGCAGGCGTTGAAGTTGGAAGGCAACCTCTGGTCGGCCAAGGCGCTCCAAGCCCGGCCGAAGTTTCGCCCGCTGTCGGAGCGCAACCGGCCGATCATCTCGGTGCTGAACCTCAAGGGCGGCGTCGGCAAGACAACCGTGACGGCCCAACTCGGCCTCGCCCTCGCCAAGATGGGCTACCGCGTTCTTCTCGTCGATCTCGACTTCCAGGGGTCACTGACGCAGATGTTCTTACCGGTCGAATTCCAGAAGGCGCTCGCCCAGAACCACCTGCTGCTCCACCACTTCTTCGACCGGGCGTCGGCCGACCCGACCACCAAGATTCTCGATTATGTGCAGACGCCGAAGATCGACGTGGGCCAAGGCGGCGGGAAACTCGGCCTCGTCGCGGCCAGCGACGACCTGGCGTATACCGAACTCAACCTCACGCTCCGGTGGCTGCTCCGCCGTGGGGACCGCGACAACCGTTTCCTGCTCCGCAAAGCCCTCCACATGAAGAGCGTGTCCCGTGCTTACGACATCTTTATTTTGGACTGCCCGCCGATCGTGAACGTCTCGTGCATCAACGCCCTGGCGGCGTCCGATTACCTGCTCACGCCCGTCACCCTCAGCCGGACGGTGATGGAACGGGTGCCCGTGCTCCTGAAGCGGTTCTTGCGCGACCCACGGTTCATCAACCACATCAACCAGCAGTTGCGGGTGCTAGGACTGGTCGCCAACCGCACCCACCGCGACGAACTCTCCGCCATCGAGCGTGAAGACTGGAAGTTGCTGGGCGGGTGGTGTCGGGACGTGTTCGGCACGGAACTGAAGCAGTTCGCCACGATCATTCAGCAGTTGAACCGCGAATTGCGGGACAACGAGACGCTGTTGACGGAGCAACGGCAGGATACGAAACTGTCCCAACTCTTTGCCGCACTGGCGGCCGAAATCGAACGGGAGCTACCGAATGAATGTCGCCGCCGTGCAGCAGCACTTTCGTGATCTCGCCGCCCTCGTCGGGCACGCAGGGGCGTCGGCGAAAGTCGTGGACGAACTGACCCTCATCGCGACCGGCCTGGAACCGTTCCGTGACCGGCCGCTCGGGCTATTCGCGGAGTTCTTGCGGAAGGCCGAGGAGTTCGACCGCACCGGCGTGCTACCGGTCGTGGCAACAAAGGCCCGCAAGCCGGCCGCCCCGAAGGTTCCGAAGCCGCCCAAACCCGCCGCAGCGGACGTGATTCAGCGGATCGTGACGCTCTACCAGAACATCCTCACGCCGACGCTGACGGCCGAGACTATCGACCAGGAACTGGCCCTGATCGACGCCCTGAAAGGGCCGGACTTGCAGGCCCTCGCCACCCAACTCGAAGTCGGCGAGAAGGTCAAGAAGCTGAAAGTAAAGGACAAGGCCACCGCGATGAAGCAGGTGATCCGCGACCGCCGCGGCATGTTCGAGCGAGCCGACTTCTGACGGCCGCGGCCGGGCGGAAAGTGGACTGCGACAGGGCCAAACGGGTATGATGGGAGAAACTCAGCGGAGAGTTGTCATGGACATCACAATCACCGATCCCGAACTGCTGGCCCGTTTCGCGGCCGCGACCGATGCAGTGAACATCAAAGGGCCGGACGGCCACATCCTCGTTCGTCTGGTAATGAAGAAACCCGATAAGCGACACCACAGGCCCGAACCGACCATCACGGAAGAGCAAATCGACGAACTAATGCAAGAGTACCCGAAAGGTCGGTCACTCAAAGACATCATCGCAGACTTGCAAAAGCGCGATCCCTCTTAACGCTGGTTTCCTCATGCCTCCGCTCCTCGGCAATCGGTTTGAAGACGGCTTCGTCGTCACCAGCCTTGACGGTGCGATCAACTGGGCCCGCGAGTCGTCGCTGTGGCCGATGACGTTCGGCCTGGCGTGCTGCGCCATCGAGATGATGGCCGTCGGCGGGCCGCGGTACGACATCGACCGCTTCGGGGCCGGCGCGTTCCGGGCGACGCCACGGCAGGCGGATTTGATGATCGTGGCCGGCACCGTCAACCTGAAGATGGCCGAGCGGGTGCGGCGATTGTACAACCAGATGCCGGACCCGAAGTTCGTGATCGCGATGGGGGCCTGCACCTGCGGCGGTGGGCCGTACTACAAGTACGGCTACAACGTCGTGAAGGGCGTGGACCTGGTCGTGCCGGTGGACGTGTACGTGCCGGGTTGCCCGCCGCGCCCGGAGGCGTTGCTGGAAGGTTTGATGCGCGTGCAGGACAAGATTCGCACCATGAAGACGCTGGCGAAGGAACCGGCCGCTAATCCGCTGCTGGTGCCGACGCGCACCGGCCGCGTGCAGTTGCCAGACGAGTACGCCACTATGGAGAAGACGCTGGAGGCGCAGAAGGCCCAAAAGGAACAGGCGAAGCCGGCGAGGGCGTGAGGTGACGGAATGACATCCGCGGAAGTTCATACGCTGTTGAATCAGACGTTCCCGGGCGGGGTTTCGTCCTCACAACCGACGACCGTGGAGGTCGCCGCGTTGGTTGATGTCTGTCGGTTACTCAAGGACGATCTGCGGTTGCGGTTCGACTTACTGAACAACATCTCCGGCGTGGACTATCTGGAAACGGACGCCAAGAAGGTGGCGAAGGCGGGCTTCGAGCCGCACCTGGAAGTGGTCTATCACCTGTCGAGCGTTGCCTTCCCCGGCAGGCGGTTCACACTGAAGGTCATCCTCCCGCGGTGGAAGGACGGCGTGGTGGGGGAACTGCCGGAGGTGCCGACGGTCAGTCACCTCTGGCGAACGGCCGACTGGCACGAGCGCGAGGTTTACGACCTCGTCGGCGTCCGGTTCATCGGCCACCCCGACCCGCGACGCATCCTGATGGCCGACGACTGGGTCGGCCATCCGCTCCGCAAGGATTTCGAGTACCCGCTGGAGTACCACGACATACGGTGTCGGTAGTCACTTCGACTCGCACAGCCAGAATTCACCTTCGTGGAAGAAATAGATCGCGAGCTTGCCCGGCACCAGGGAGAGGATCGCGTCCCGAGGAGAGAAGGTGAACGCCGTCCGAGCATCCACCCATTTGGCAATACTGTCGAAGTTGTGGTAAACGCCAACCCCCTTGGTCGGCGGTACCCTGGCGACAGAATCGACCTGCCGGAACTTTCGCTTGTCCAAGTCCTCGCGCAATTTGTGGGAATCTTCCTCGGCCCCCAAGCCCAGTAGGTGGACCCACCGGTCCCGCTTTCGGCCGATGACGAACCCGTGCGCGAAAGCCGTCATGTGAGCGAGGTGGGCGGCCGGGTCAACGGACGGGAGAGAATCGAACAGCCGGCGTTTGGGGTCGACGTTCATATCGTGTGTGTCGTGGCTAATTATCCGAACGCCTTCCGCAGCAGTTCCAGGCTCTT
>JBBQCQ010000417.1:0-4525 GCA_038318835.1 Gemmatales bacterium
CGAGCTTCGCCACTAACTCGCGCTCGCGGGTGCTCACGAGTTTCACCGCGTCCGGCAGGCGGGCGTCGGGCAAACCCGGCGGTGCGGGGCCAGTGGACCCTGCGGCCGGTGGGTGCAGGCGGCCGAACAGGAACCACCCACCGGCGAACACCGCGCCTACGGCCAGCGCCGCCAGCACCCGCACCGGCCACCGCGATGGCGCGACGGCGAGCGGCAGTTGCATCGTGGACGCCGACGGCAGTGCCAGACTGCCGCTGCCGATCGCTTGCGTGAGGCCCAGGGTGTGC
The DNA here is from genome assembly GCA_038318835.1 of Gemmatales bacterium. GTDB lineage: Bacteria > Planctomycetota > Planctomycetia > Gemmatales > Gemmataceae > Limnoglobus. The sequence goes on from JBBQCQ010000417.1 coordinate 288, forward strand.
CCTTCGCGGAGCTTCGCCACGTCGCGGAGAATGTCCTTCGCCGAGGGGTAGCGGTCGGCTGGCTTCTTCGCCATCATCTTGTGGACGACCGTACACAAGTCCGGCGGCAGGTCGGGGCGAATCGAACCGAGCGGCGGCGGCTCCTCGTTGACGTGCTTCATGGCCACGTCGATCGCGTTCGCCCCGGTGAACGGCGGCTCGCCGGCGAGCAGGTGGTACGCCGTCACGCCCAAGCTGTAGATGTCGCTGCGGTGGTCGGTGGGCTGCCCGCGGACTTGCTCCGGACTCATATACAACGGCGTGCCAACGGTGACGCCGGACTGCGTCAGGTTCAGGGGCAGTTGCTCGCCCTGCGTCAGCCGCGACAGGCCGAAGTCGGCCACCTTCACCTCGACCTTCTTCGTCAGCAGGATGTTCTCCGGCTTGATGTCGCGGTGAACGATGCCGAGTTCGCTGGCCCGCTGAAGGGCGGCGGCCACCTGGCGAATGATCGACAACGCCACCGGCAGGTCGGGCGGCCCCTTGCGTTCAAGGAAGTCGCGGAGGTTCAGGCCGCGAACGTATTCGAGGGCCATGTACCGCAGACCGGCGTGCTCGCCGATGGCGTACACCTGCACGATGTTCGGGTGACTGATGCGGGCGACGGCTTCGGCCTCCGCCTGGAACCGCTTCAGGGCCGTATCGTTCTGCGCGAGGTGGGTGTTGAGCAGTTTGAGGGCGACTTCGCGTTTGAGCGAGAGTTGGCGGGCGAGGTAGACCTGCCCCATGCCGCCCTGACCGAGCTTCCGTTCGACGCGGAAGTCGCCGAGCGTCTGGCCGGTCAGGTCGGGCGGCGGATCGGGGATGGGGTCAGGCATGAGGGTGTTGTACGCCCCGCGGCCGCGGCAGTTCAGCCCCGTTCACGGGGCTCCCCCCGAAGGGGTATTCGGCCCGGCATTGATGCCGGGTCGCGTGGGCGCTGGCGGACCCGCCCTCAAGGGCGGTCCGAGTACCGCTCCGCGGAAAGCCCCGTGAACGGGGCTAATTACAAGATGTAGCGGCTCAGGTCTTCGTTCTGCGCGATGGGGCCGACCTTCGCCTGCACCACGCCCGCGTCGATCGTCACGGTCTTGTCGGCCAGGTCCGGCCCCTCGAAGCTGTACTCCTCGGCGACCTTCTCCAGGATCGTGTGCAGCCGCCGCGCGCCGATGTTCTGCGTCGTGCGGTTCAGCTCGAAGGCCATGTCCGCAATCGCCCCGACGCCGTCGGGCGTGAAGGTCATGTCCACGCCCTCGGTCTTCAAGAGGGCGCTGTACTGCTTCGTCAGCGAGTGGGTCGGCTCAGTGAGGATACGCAAGAAGTCGTCGCGGGTCAGGTCGGTCAGCTCCACGCGGATCGGGAAACGACCCTGCAACTCCGGCATCAGGTCGCTCGGCTTCGAGGTGTGGAACGCCCCGGCCGCGATGAATAAAATGTAATCGGTCTTCACCGGGCCATACTTCGTGTTGATCGTCGTGCCTTCCACGACCGGCAGCAGGTCTCGCTGCACGCCCTGGCGGGACACATCCGGGCCGCGACCCCCGCCGCCGCCGCTCTCGGGGCCGCACACTTTGTCGATCTCGTCGAGGAAGATGATGCCGTGGTTCTGCACGAGTTCGATGGCCTCCTCGGCGATCAGCGAGCGGTCGAGCAGGGCTTCGGTTTCCAGTTCTAGCAGCGTCTTGCGGGCCTCCTTGATCGGCACCTGCCGCGGCGCGGCGGGCTTCGTTTGCAGGTTCTCGAAGATGTTTTGCAAGTTCATGTCCATGTTCTCCATCCCCATGGCGGAGAAAATTTGCACCGGCGTTGTCTTCTGCTCGATGGTCAGTTCGACGACCACGTCTTCCAACTCACCCGCAAACAGTTTCGCGCGGAACTTCTCGCGGGTGCGGCCACGCTTCTCGTTCTCTTCCGTCTCGGCGTCCGGCTCCCACGGGGTGAGCTTCTTCGTCGGCACGAGCAGGTCGAGCAGCCGCTCGTTGACGCGGTCGCTGGCCTTCGCCTGAAGGCGGACCCGCTGGGTTTGCTTGACGAGATTGATGGCGGATTCCATCAGGTCGCGGATCATGCTTTCGACATCGCGGCCGACGTAGCCGACCTCGGTGAACTTCGTGGCCTCGACCTTGATGAACGGCGCGCCGACCAACTCCGCGAGTCGGCGGGCGATCTCGGTTTTGCCGACGCCGGTCGGGCCGATGAGGATGATGTTCTTGGGCGTGACGGCCTTCCGCAAATCTTCCGGCAGTTGCTGTCGCCGCCAGCGGTTGCGGATGGCGACGGCCACGGCCTTCTTCGCCGCCGTCTGCCCGACGATGTGCTTGTCGAGTTCGGCAACGATCTGACGGGGGGTGAGTTCAGCCACGGTAGACCTCGAAAACTGATTCACCGCAGAGGGCACGTGAGGGCACATGAGGAAAACCGAAGAGAGGGGTGAAGACCCGATTTCAACTCTCTCTTACCTTTCTCATGTGCCCTCACGTGCCCTCTGCGGTGAATATGCCTTTAGTTCAGTTCCGTCACTTCGATGCTCTTGTTCGTGTAGATGCAGATGTCGCCGGCGATCTCCAGGGCGTGCCGGACGACTTCGCCAGGCTTCATTGGGGTGTGCGCGAGCAGGGCACGGGCGGCGGCGAGGGCGTAGGGGCCGCCGCTGCCGATGGCCAGCACGTTGTCGGTCGGGGCGATCACGTCGCCGGTGCCGCTAACCAGGAGCAGGTGCTCGCGGTCCATCACCACGAGCATCGCTTCCAGTCGGCGGAGGATACGGTCGGTTCGCCATTCCTTCGCCAGTTCGGTGGCCGCACGGGGGACCGAGCCTTGATGGTCGCGCAGCTTGGCCTCGAAGCGGTCGAGCAGCGAGAATGCATCGGCGGCGGCCCCGGCGAACCCGGCCACGACTTTGCCGTCGTAGAGTTTGCGGACCTTCTTCGCGTCGTTCTTCATAACCATCTGGCCGAGCGTCACCTGGCCGTCGCCGGCCATGGCGGCCCCGGTCGGGGTTCGCACCGCACAGATGGTCGTGGCCCGCATCCGCATGTTAAATCCTCGGCCGGTCGCGGCGAATACCCGAGTGATGCGCCCCGCACGATCACGGGACGGTGCCGAAGCGATTCCTCGCTCGTGATTTACGCCGCAGGGCCGCAAGAGTCATTGGTGAAAACTCACACGCCGGGGTGCAATCACCAATTACGAATCACCAATGACGATTTAAGGTAGACCGATTTCGTGAAAACCGTCAGAATGCGGGTGATAGAATATCACGACAACGGTCGATCCGTTGACCCTGACATCCGAGGGTGGAGGACAAAACGATGAATCGATTGTTCCGAGGCCTGGCCGTGGCCGTGGCTCTGTTCGCGGGGGGCCTGACCGCCCAACCCGCACGGGCGGCGGAAGAAGCCGGCACGATGAAGGTGGACGATGGCGCGAGCCTGTTCACGACCGACGGCGTGAGCACGGCGAAGGAAGCCTTCCACGGTACGACGTTCCACAGCCCGACGCACCTGTTTGTGTACAGCGTCGGCAGCATTCCCGAAGGGAAGAAGGCCGAGTTCGAGACGGCGAAGAAAGACAGCGACTCGCGGAAGCGGTTCTTCGCAAGCTGGGCACGCGACCTGGCGAAGTCGAAGGACCGGAAGGGCGACCTGTTCGTGCTGCTGTTCCACACCGACAAGAACTACTTCGCTACGACCGTGGCTGATGAGCAGGTCGATCGGTTCCGCAACTTCCATGACAAGAAGGCTGCGGAGGTAAGTTCGGTCTTCACTCGCGCGATGAAAACCGTCCTCGACAAAAAGCTCGACGGCGACGCGGCGAAGAAGGAGATGGACGCGGCCCTTGTCTCCGCGACCGAGTTGGTGATCTCGGACCTCAAAGACACCTCGGCCCCGGAACCGGGCCACAAGGCCGGCACCAACCACAACGTGGTGGCCGACCGAAAGGGGAGCGGCGTGGGCGGCTGGCTGTGCATGATCGCGTGTGTCCTTCTCGGCGTGTGGCTCGTCACCGCACTCATCCGCGCCTTCACCGGCGGCGGCGGCGGGGGTGGGGGTTACGGTGGCGGCGGAGGGTACGGCGGCGGCGGCGGCGGCGGTGGTGGCTTCATGAGTAGTATGCTCGGCGGCATGTTCGGGGCGGCGGCCGGCATGTGGATGTACAACAACATGTTCGGCGGCCATTCCTACGGCAACGACGCGATGGCCGGCGACTCTTACGGTAAC
>JBBQCQ010000418.1:0-4525 GCA_038318835.1 Gemmatales bacterium
TACAGGCTGCGGCGGTACAGGCTCTCCCCCTTCGACTGCGGATAGTGTGGTCGGCCCATCGCCTCGTTCCAGAGGCCGTCGGGCTGATACGGGTAGACGCTCGCCCCGCCCTGTTTCTCGACCAGCAGACCGCCGACGAACAACGCCTGATCGCGGAGCATCTCGGCCGTCAGCCGGCGGGCCGGGAAGCGGGCGAGCAGGTGGTTGTACGGGTCGCGTGCCAGCAGTTCCGGCGTCGTCTTCGATGACTGGCGGTACGTCGCGGAGAGGGCCATCTGCTTCAACGCACGCTTCATGTCGAAGTCGCGGGTGAAGTCACGGGCCAGCCAGTCGAGCAGTTCCGGATGCGTCGGCGGCACGCCGGTGGTGCCGAAGTTGTCGCTTGTCTCCACGAGGCCCGTGCCGAACATTTGCTGCCAGAGGCGGTTGACCGTCACGCGGGCGAACAGCGGGTGGTCGGGCTGCGTCAGCCACGTCGCGAGGCCGAGGCGGTTCCGCGGCAGGTCGGCCGGGAATGCCGGTAGCGCCTTCGGCGTGTCGGTCGCCACCGGGTCGCCGGGCGAATCGTACGCCCCGCGGTTCAGCAGGCGGGCGGGCTTCGGCGTCGGCATCTCCCGCATGACCATCGCTTCCGGGATCGCGTTCACGAGCTTCGCGTGCGCCAACCGCGCGTCGCGCAATGCCGCACGGGCTTTCAGCGTCGGTTCGTCGGTGGTCGAGGCGAAAAACACCTCCCACGCGGCATCGCCGTCGTTGGCCGTCACCCCGGCGAGGGCGTCGACCTCCAGCGGCGTGACAACGCGATTGAAGATGCGCAGGTCGTCCACGGCCCCGCCCTTGAAGCCGTTATCGCGGAAGCGATAGCCGACTTGCAAACTCGGCTCGCCGCCCTCGTAGGTGATATCCCGCCGCAGGCCGTCGCGGACCACGTCGCACGCGGCCAGGCGGCCGTTCACGTAGACGTGCAACCCGTTCGCCCGGCTGGAGCCGTCGTAGCAGATAGTCACGTGCGACCACTCGTTCGTGGGAATCGCCGCCTTCGTTGCCACTTTCAGAGCGTTGCCCGGCCACATGTGGTGGAGGCCGAACGCGACCTTGCCGTTCTCCAACAGCAGTTCGTACCCGCGACTGCCGGCGTCGATGGGTGCGCGGCTGTGGTGCAGCACCACGGCCCGCGGCTCGTGTTTGCTCGACTTCAGCCAGAGCGAGATCGAGAACGGATCGCTCCGCGAGAAGTGCCCGACGCCGGGGATGTCGAAGCCGCTCTCGCCGCTGAGTTCGACGGCCTGGCCGACCTTGCCGGCGACGAGTTTCGGCCCCTCGTGGCCGTTCGCGGTCTGCTTCGCGTCCACGGCGTTCGGCGACTTGTTCCCGGTCAGATCGTCGAACGCGAAGTGCGCCACCAGCCCCATCGGCGTCACCGCCTTCGGCCGCGGCCACTTCGCAAACGCGGCGCGCGCCTTCTCGCGGGCGGCCTTCGCCTCGGCTTCCTTCGTCTGCACGGTCGCCCACAACTCGGCGATCTTCTTATCCTGCTCCTCGGTGCTGAGCAGCATCGCGGGTACCGGCATCGACGACGTGAAGTAACTCGTCTGGCCGCTCTCATCGACGTTCTGGAAGAACGCGAAGAGCTGGTAGAAGTCCTTCTGCGAAAGCGGGTCGTACTTGTGGTCGTGGCACCGGCAGCACTCCAGCGTCTGGGCCAGGAAGGCGGTGCCGAACGTCGTCACACGGTCCACCACGTAGGCCACGCGGAACTCCTCCTCGACGATGCCGCCTTCCTCGTTCTGCATGTGCAGGCGGTTGAACGCCGTCGCCAGCCGCTGATCCTTCGTGGCGTTCGGCCGCAGGTCGCCGGCGAGTTGGTCGATGGCGAACTGGTCGAACTTCTGGTTCGCGTTGAACGCCCGAATCACCCAGTCGCGGTACGCCCACATATTGCGGAAGCGGTCGGACTGATACCCGTGCGTGTCGGCGTAGCGGGCAATGTCCAGCCAGTCGGACGCCATCCGCTCGCCGTACCGCGGCGACGCGAGCAAGCGATCGACCACCGCCTCATACGCCGTCGGCGAAGCATCCTTCTCGAAGGCGACGCTCTCCGCGAGCGTCGGCGGCAGCCCGGTCAGGTCGAGCGAGACTCGCCGCAACCACGCCGCCTTCGTCGCTGGTGGCGACAGCGTCAACCCTTCCTTCTCCAGCCGCGACAGGATGAAAGCATCGATCTCGTTTTTCCCTTTTCCTTTTTCCTTTTTACTTTCCGGGATCGCGACTTTTGCCGGTAATGGCGTATACGCCCAGTGCTGCCCCCACACTGCCCCTTCGTCCACCCAGGTCTTCAGCGTCGCGATCTGTTTCGCCGTTAGTTTGCGGTTCGAGTCTGGCGGCGGCATCTGCTCGTCGGCGTCGTGGCTCAGGATGCGGGCGATGACTTCGCTCTCGGCACTCTTGCCGGGCACGATCATCGTGCGATCCTTCTTCTTGCGGAACGCCCCTTCCTTCGTGTCCAGCCGCAGCCCGGCCTTGCGTGCGGCCTCGTCGGGGCCGTGGCAGAAGAAGCAGTTGTCCGACAAGATCGGCAGCACATCGCGGGCGAAATTGACTTCGCCCGCCGGAGCCGATCCCGCGAGACAACCGAGGGCGAGTAAGGAAAGGAATCGTGGCATGAGAAAGCCCGAATGATATTCGTGCGGTGGGAAAATTCATTCTAGCGGGCGAGGGTGTCGGAGGTTTCGTGAATCTTGGCGGGCCGGCGGGTGGTAGTTCTTGTCAGGCCGGCCGATTCCGTTGCATGTTATCGTGCCGAATTGTTCCCGGAGGGCGTCGCCCGTCATGACCGCGCTGGAGCCGAATTCGCCGCCCGACATTCCGCCGGAGCTGGCCGACCACCCGCGCTACCGGGTGCAGAGCCAACTCGGGGCCGGCGGCATGGGCGTCGTGTACAAGGCCGAGCACGTCCTCATGGGCCGCACGGTAGCCGTGAAGGTCATGGCCCAGCGGTACACGGCCAACCCGACGGCCGTCGAGCGGTTCCGCCGCGAAGTGCGGGCGGCCGCGAAGCTGACCCACCCGAACATTGTCACCGCCTACGATGCCGACGAAGCCGACGGCCGGCACTTCCTGGTCATGGAGTTCGTCGACGGCGTCAGCCTCGACCGCGTCGTGAACCGTCGCGGCCCGCTGCCGGTGGCCACCGCCTGCCATGTCATCCGGCTGACCGCCCTCGGATTGCAGCACGCCCACTCGAAGGGGATGGTGCATCGCGACATCAAACCGCAGAACGTGATGGTGAGCCGTAAGTCGCAGGTGAAGGTCCTCGACTTTGGCCTCGCCCGTCTCGCGACCGACAGCGACCTGCCCGCCGACAGCGAACCCGACGGGTCGCACCACCCCGGCGTGACCGGCACGAACGTGGTCGTCGGCACGCCGGACTACATCTCGCCGGAGCAAGCGAAGGCGGACGCGCTCGACCACCGCTCCGACCTGTACAGCCTCGGTTGCCTGTTCTACTTCACGCTCACCGGCCGTGCGCCGTTCGCGGCCGCGACGACCGCCTTCGACAAGATCAAGGCCCACGTCCTCGATCAACCGCCGCCCGCCACCGCGTACCGGGCCGACCTACCGCCGGGGGTGCTCGCTGTCCTCGCGAAGTTGCTGGCGAAGAACCCGGCCGACCGTTTCGCCTCGGCCGCAGATGTCGCAGCCGCTCTGTTGCCGTTCTCGAAATCGCAGGCCACAACGCCGAGTCTGACGACCGCCCTGCCTCGCATGGTGGCGGTGCCGGTTGACGACTTCGAGTTCACCGACGAACCAGCAGTCGAAACGCTCGCCACCACGCCGCCGCCCGCGACGAAGTTCCGGGCCGGTCGAACGCCGCGAATGTGGCGGTCGTGCGCGACCCTGATTGCCCTCGTCGCTGGCACGTTGTTCCTGCTGCTCGTCCTGATTTCACTGCTGAACCCCGATAAACCGACTGTGGGGCCGGTCGCCGTCCCGCCGCCGAAGGCGGTCCCTGCGGCGGCTACCGCCCGCGTGCTGTTCATCCTGCCGAAGCGCGGCCTCCATCTCGACGACTACGAACCTGTGCGGGCACATTTGATCGAACTCGGCGCGAAGACGACAACCGCTGCCCGCCTGCGTGGCTCGTGCGAACTCACCGGCGGCGACACCCGACCGGCCGTGATCGCCGAGCTGGCACTCGCGGAGGTTCGCCCGGAGGACTTCGATGCGATCCTTTTCCCCGGCCAGGACGTGAGCGAATTCGTGCGGCCGGGCGACGGGCATTCGCAAATCGAACGCATCTTGCGGCCGATGCACGACTCGCGAAAAGTGATCGGCGGTATCTGCGGCGGTCAGCGTGTGCTCTTGCGATTCGAGGTACTGAAGAATCGCAGTGCGGCCCAGCCGGACAAGGAGATTCGAGGATTGTTCGAGAAGCCGGCGGACGTGACGTGGGTCTCGTGGCGGCGGGTCGTGACCGACGGACATGTCGTAACGGCCAGTGGGGCGAAAGACGCCCGCGAGTTCG
>JBBQCQ010000419.1:0-4518 GCA_038318835.1 Gemmatales bacterium
CGCTTCAGTTCGGCCTCCAGTGCTTTCACCGTGTCGCCGCCGGCCGCCTTGACGGTTGCCGGCTTCGCCGTCTCGACCTTGTCCAGCGACAGAAACACGACCGCGTCGGCCGTGACGTGCCCCTTCGTGCCCTCGTTGGACACGATGACGTACCCCTGCCCGGCCTTCTCGAAGCGGTACTCGCCGAGCGACACGAACCGGGCGTCGAGGGTGGGATTTTTCTTCATGTCCACGGTCACAGTCTTCTCGCCGTCGGCGCTCATGATCGTGACGGGCACGTTGTCGGCCCGCGAGGTGCCGGGAGAGTACGCCAGCCGCACCTCGTACTTGCCGGGCGGCAGGCTGTCGGGTTGGAAGGTGAGCGTCTTCTCGCCCTTGCCGGCGTTGGCATCGTGAACGTAGCCGGCCGCGATGAAGAAGTTCGAGAAGGTGGACGCCGTCCAGTCGCCGACCTTCTTGGCGGCCGCGTCATCGACCACAACGCCAGGCACGTCGGCCACGGTGATGATGCCGCCGGCCTTCGCCGTCGGCGTCTTCCCCTTCTCGGCCTTGATACGAGCCTGGAGAGCCGCGACGGCCTGTTCGGTCCTTTTGATCGCCGCCTCGTCGGCCGGATCGACCGGCAGCGGCACGTCCATTACCTTCGAGACGTTATCCGTTACCAGAGCCTGCACGTTCCGCAGCACCCCGGCGAGGGCGTAATAGTCCTTCGTCGGGATCGGGTCGAACTTGTGGTCGTGGCAGCGCGCGCACGTCACCGTCTGCGCGAGGAAGCCCTTCGTAATCACGTCGAGTTGTTCGTCCACCACATCCATCCGCAGTTGCTTTTTGTCCTGCTCCTCGAGGTTCGTGTTGCCCATCGCCAGGAAGGCGGTAGCGATCGTCTGGCGGCGGCGGGCTTGCCAGTCGGCGGCCGGCAGCAGGTCGCCGGCGATCTGTTCTTTCACGAACACGTCGAACGGCACGTCGCGGTTGAACGAATCGATGACGTAATCGCGGTATCGCCAGGTGTCGTCGAGGATGATGCCGCGGAGCGTGACCGACTCGGCATACCGGGCCACGTCGAGCCAGTGCCGGCCCCACCGCTCGCCGAACCGCGGACTCGCGAGGAGTTTGTCCACGAGTTTCTCGACCGCGTCGGGCGACGTATCCTTCGCGAACGCGGCCGTCTCCTCCGGTGTCGGCGGCAGGCCGATCAGGTCGTAGGACAGGCGGCGGATCAACGTCTCGCGGTCGGCGGGCTTGGCCGGCGTCAGCCCTTTCTCGTCGAGCTTCGCCTTAATGAATGAGTCGATGTCGCCGGCGACGGCCTTCGGCGGCTGGTAGGCCCAGAACTTGCGGCCCGCTTCCACGCTCATGCCGACTTGTTTCCGCGGGGCGGCGGTGCCCGTTCGCGGGTCGGGCGCGCCCATGCTGATCCACTTCTCGAAGTCGGCCAGCACCGCGTCGGGCAGCTTGCCCTTCGGCGGCATCTTCACGTCGCCCGTGTATCGCATCGTCTGCATCAACAGGCTCTCAGCTGGCTTCTTCGCCATCACGACCGGGCCGCTCTCGCCGCCGGTCTGCACGCCGACGGCCGTGTCGAGGTAGAGGCTGCCCTTGAGCTTGTTGTTTTTCTCGGCGTCCGCGGAGTGGCACTTCAGGCAGTGCTCGGCGAGTACCGGGCGGATTTTCTGCTCGAAGAACTCGACCGCCTTCGGGTCGTCAGCGGATGCCGGCGAGGCGAGGCCAGTGGCGAGGAGCACAAGAGTGAGAAGTCGGAACGGCATCGCGATACCGATAGGGGAGGAGGATCGGTCGTGTGTTGTTATTGTGCCAGAATCGGGAGCCAAAACAAATCCTAAAACGGAACGCGGAGGAGGCGGGATTGGAACGCCGGATGAAAACCGGATCAGAACTGAAATCGGAGTTGGTTTTTATCCTGCCTTTGATCCAGCGTTCCGATCCCGTGTGCTCCTCGTTCCGTTTTCTATGCCGTCACCGCTCGCCGATGCCGAGTTGTTCGATCTTGCGGTACAGCGAGCTCAGGCCGATACCCAGCCGCTTCGCGGCCTCGCGCTTATCCGTCGTCTGCCGCAGGATACGCTCGATATGCTGCTTCTCGAATCGGCCGGCGGCGGCGTTCAGGTCATCCACGGCCGACGGGTCGGCCGGGTCGGGGGCGATGTCCGGCGACAGGTCGGCCACGCGAATCAGCGGCCCATCGCCGAGGATGATCGCCCGCTGAATGGCGTTGTCCAGTTCCCGCACGTTCCCCTTCCACGGGTATCGCACGAGTAGTTCCATCGCCTCGCGGCTGGCCCCGGCGAACCGCTTGTTCATCGCCCGCGCGTGCTTCGCCACGAGGTGTTCGACGAACTCCGGAATATCCTCTCGGCGGTCCCGCAACGGCGGCAGCAGGACCGTCACGGTACTCAGCCGATAGTACAGGTCTTCGCGGAACCGCCCGGCTGCGACCTCCTGAAGTAGATCGCGATTCGTCGCCGCGATCAGGCGAGCCGCTGTCGGTACCGGGTCGTTCGCACCGATGGGCAGAATCTCCCGCTGCTCGACGGCCCGCAACAGTTTCGCTTGCGTGCCCAGGGGCAGTTCGCCGATCTCGTCCAGAAAGACCGTACCGGCCTGAGCGAACAGCCCTGGCTGGTCCGCGTCGGCCCCGGCATACGCGCCCTTGATGTGGCCGAACAGTTGATTCTCGAGCCGCTCGCCGGGGATGGCGGCACAGTTGACGGCCGCGAACCGGGCGGTGGCATTCGCCGCGCGGTGGATGGTGCGGGCCATCAGCTTTTTGCCGGTGCCGCTCTCACCGAGGATTAGCACCGTCGACGGCGTCGGGCCGACCTTCTTCACCAGTTGCACCGCCGCCTGCATCGCGGGACTGCGGCCGATGACCATGTCGGTCGCGTCGGTCTGGCGGTTCAGTTCCCGCCGTAGCCACTGGTTCTCCTGGGCGATGCTCCTTTGCAACATCAGCCGCCGAATCTTCTGCGACACTTCGTGCAACAGGATCGGCTTCATCAGGTAGTCGGACGCCCCCTTCTGGAACGCCTCGACGGCCGTGTCCACGGTGGCGTAAGCGGTGATGAGCAGGACGAACGTCTCCGGGTTGCTGCGGGCCAGGCGTTCGAGCACTTCCAGGCCGTCGAGGCCGGGCAGGTTGATGTCGCAGATGACCACATCAAACGGCCGCTTGCGGACAGTCGCGAGGGCGACCTCGCCCGATTCGGCGGTCGCCACGCGGAAGCCCTGGTTTTGCAGGTACTCGGCCAGCGTCTCGCGGATCAGCGGCTCGTCATCGACGATGAGTACCGACGCAGTTTCGAGCTTCGTTGTCATCACGCCACCTCCGCGGCCGGTTGCACGGTCGGCAACTCGACCAGGAACGTCGCCCCGGGGCCGGAGCACGATTCACAGTCCACGCGGCCGCCGTGCTCCTCGACGATTTTGCGAATCACGAACAGCCCGAGGCCGGTGCCGTGCTTCTTTGTGGTGAAGTACGGGCGGAACAGTTTCGCTCGCACGTCTGCGGCCACGCCGGCCCCATCGTCGGCGACTCGTAAGACCACCCGCGGTCCTTCGTGGCGGGCCGATACCGTGATCCGGCCGCCCTTCCCCGTCGCGTCGATGGCGTTCAGCACAAGGTTGAATACGATCTGCACGAGTTGATCCCGCACGCCCGGTACCAGCGGCAGCCCGTCGGGCACTTCGACCACGATGCTCCGGTTCTTGCCACCCTTGTAGAACTTCGCGATGCCGAGCGCTTCTTCCACGATGTCCCGAATCGAGGCATTCGCCCGCTGCGTACTCGCCGGCCGGCTGAAGTTCACGAGTTCCCGCAGGATCGTCTGAATGCGAACGAGTTGCCCGCCGACCTGGCCGAGCTTGGTTCGCGTGTATTCGTCCGGGTCGCGGTGTTCGAGCATCTGCACGAGCGAACTGATCGACGTGAGCGGGTTGCCGACCTCATGAGCGATGCCCGCAGCGAGCAGGCCGAAGGCAGCCATCTTCTCCTGGTGCAGCACCTGGGCCTGTGTCTCTTCGAGTTCCCGCGTGCGCTCGGCGATCCGTGTTTCCAGGTGCGTCTTGTTCTCGGAGAGTTCGCCGTTCAGCGTCCGCAGTCGCTCGCCGGCCCGCTTGAGCAGCTTCGCCAGCCCGCTCGTCGCCCATGCTACCCACACGAGTAGGACCATGAGCGGCAGCAGCAACTGCGGCTCGCGGACGGCCGCCGGTTGCATGGCGAAGAGGCAGAGGTAGCTCAGGCAGTCGAGGCCGCACGTGATGAACGTCGTCCGCGGCGAGAAGCGGATCGCACAGCAGACGAGCGACAGCAGGTAGTAGAAGCGGAACGGACTTTCGAGACCGCCCTGGAAGTAGCAGAGCAGGCCGATGAAGAAGCTCTCCATCACCGAGATGACGAGCGGATGGTCGCGCAGGACGACCCGACGGCGGGTGAAGAAGTATGTATCGAGCAGCGTGAAGCCGAGGCCGAGCAGCAAGATGAGGTTCAGCGGCCACGGG
>JBBQCQ010000420.1:0-4510 GCA_038318835.1 Gemmatales bacterium
CGGCGGGCCACGGCCGGGGCGATGCGCTCCTTGGTCTCCCGGTCGGCCACCAACTCCAGGGCCAGGATTCGCTCGCCGCGGCGAGTTACGACATCTGCGAGTCGTTGCAGCCGACGTTCTTCGGCACGTACTTTAATCGCGGCCAAGTTCGGCTCCGGCTCGGCCGCATCGGGGAAGCCGAAGCCGACTTCGATCGCGCGATCGAGGCCCGCCCCGACTGGGCCGAAACCTACTTCCATCGTGCTCTCGCCCATGAGATTCAGAAGCAGTTCAACCCGGCCGTTCGCGATCTTCAACGCGCGCTCCAACTCGGCTACACGCCCACGGCGGTCCTGCTGGTGCGGTCGCGTGTCTACGGGCAGATGGGCAACAAGCCGTTCGCCGACCGGGACTTCGCCGACGCGATGAAGACCGTTCCCACCGATGAACGCGGGTGGTTGGCCCGCGCCCAAGCCCGCCTGTTCACCGACCCGGCCGCGGCGCTGGCCGATTACGACGAAGCCCTTCGGCTCAACCCCCGCCTACTGTACGCCCACCAAGGCCGGGCGCACCTGTTGGGGCTTGCCAATCGCAACGCCGACGCGGTGACAGCGTTGACGCAGATGATCGAGATCAACCCCGACTCGGCAGACGCCTGGTCGGGCCGCGGGGTCATGCGTGCCCGGCTGAACGACCGCGACGGTGCCCTCAGCGACGCCCGCGAGGCGCTCCGCCTCAGTGCCGCCTCGGCGACGAAGTACCAGGTCGCGGGGATTTATGCCCTGACATCGCGAACGCACCCCGACGACCGCCGCGAAGCGTTGAGCCTGTTAGACGCCGCCCTCCGCGACGGCTTCGGATTCGACTACCTGAAGGACGATCCCGAACTGAACCCGATCCGCAACGACCCGGAGTTCGAAAAACTCGTGGACGCGGCCCGCCGGTATCGCGACGCCTTGAAATAGGTGGACTGACCTCAGCCACCCCCGATGTCCCTGTCCGATTCTCGATTTTTTACCCTTACCCTGGCTTTCTGGAGTTCTAGCCCATGTCGAAGTGGAAACTCAATGTTGACGTTCTCGAAACACGCGAGACGCCCACCGTTGCCGTCTTGAGCAAGTTGTACATGACCCAAGTGACGTACCCGCCGCCGAACCCGGTCGTTGTCACGCCGTCACCAACACCAACGCCGACATCCCCTCCGACCACCACCGGGCCTGTGGTGGTGATTCTTCCACCGCCGGGGCCGTACATCCCCCGCGGGTAATCTCGCTTCTCCGGGTCGATGGCAGTGGGAGTTCTGATCGAGCGGCGCACGAATGGCCGCCTCGTTCGGAACTCCCACTGCCAAGCGAGGCTTGACCCTTCTACCCGCGGCGGGTGACGACTCGTTCGACCAGGCCGAAGAGCGTCTCGATGGCCAGTGCGAGGAGGGCAGCCGGGATTGCTCCTTCGAGCATGAGGGGGAGATCGAACTTGTCGATGCCGCGGAGGATCGGCCGGCCGGAACCGCCCGCCCACATGAACCCGCCGAGGGTCGCCGTGCCGACGTTGATGACGGCCGCCGTTCGAATGCCCGCGAGAATCGTCGGAGCGGCGAGCGGCAACTCGACTCGCCAGAGTGCCGCCCACGGTGGCAGGCCGAGCGCCACGGCCGACTCTCGCAGCGACGCGGGGATGCCCGTCAACCCGGTGTGAGTGTTTCGCACGATCGGCAACAGACTGTACAGGAAGAGGGCCGCGATGGCGGGCGGGGCACCGATTCCCTTCCCGATCAGGGCCATCATCACCGGGATCATGAACAGCAACAGGGCGAGCGACGGGATCGTTTGCAGCACACCAGTGGTGGCGAGGACGACCTTGCCGAGCGTCGGCCGTCGGGCGGCGACCACGCCGAGCGGCACCGCGACCAGTGTCGCGGCGAACAGCGATGGAACGACGAGCTGCAAGTGTTCGTAGGTTGTCTGCAACACCCGGCCGGCGAGGGTGTCGTCTGTCGATTCGGCCGCGGTGGGCGGGGTGACGCCAAGAGCGTAGGACAGGAACTCGCTCGCGATCTTCCGCTCGTCTTCTTTCTGATCGCCCTGGGCACGACTGTTCATCCGTCGCATCTCGACTTCGGCGATGTGTCCTTCCAGTCGGCGGAGTTGTTCCACGACGGCGGGGTGGCGTTCTTCCAGATCGGCCCGATAGAGCCAGACGGCTTCGTAGGCGGGGAAGAAATGGCCGTCGTCTTCCAGCACGAGCAGATCGTACTGCGCGATCTCGCCGTCGGTCGTGTACACCTCGGTCACGTCGATGGCCCGTTCCGCCACGGCACGGTACGCCAGGGTGTGAACCATCGTCTGGACGTTTCCCTGCGGCAGTGCGTACCTCTTCTTCAGGCCCGGCCAGCCGTCCGCCCGATCGACGAATTCGGGGATGAACCCGCACCGCAAGTCAGCGAGGTCGGGCCGGGCGAGGTCGGAGATTTTCGTGATGCTCTTCGCGGCCGCCACGTCCTTCCTCATGCCGAGGGCGTAGTTGTTGCGGAAGCCGAGGGGCTTGCTCATGCGAACGCCGTGCGCGGCCAGCGCCGCGGCGAGGTCCGGCGGTTCCGTCGGGAAGATTTCGCGGGTGATGGTGCCGGTGTACTCGACGTAAGCGTCGATGTCGCCCTGCGTGAGGGCCAGCCAGACGGCCGGGGTGCCGCCGAGATCTTCCCGGCGGGCTTTCACGCCGGACGATCGCGCGAGTTGCACGCCCATTTCGGCGAGGATGATCGACTCGGTGAACTTCTTGTCGCCGATCACGACTGGCTTGTTGACCGGGCCGGAACACCCGGCCAGCAGGCCGAGGAAGAGAATCCAATACCGAGTCACGCGGGCACCTCTGGGCCGCGCTGGGCCTGCACGAACCGGGTGACGAACGGATCGGCCGGTCGCCGCCACAAGTCGGCCGGGCTGCCCTGTTGGACAATCTGACCGTCGCGAAGCAACACGAGGTGATCGGCGAAGTACGCAGCCTCGCCGAGATCGTGCGTGACCAGCACCACTGTCTTGCCGAGCGTGCGGAACACTTCCCGCAGTTCCACCTGGAGATCGGCCCGCACGAGCGGATCGAGCGCGCCGAGGGGTTCGTCGAAGAGCAGGGCATCGGGGTTGAGCATGAGCGCCCGCATCAGGCCGACGCGCTGCCGTTGACCGCCGGAGAGGTGTTGCGGCCGACGGTCCAGACCGTCGGCGGGGAATCGTGTGAGTTCGATCAGTTCCTGAATGCGCGAGTCGATTCGCGATTGGTCCCAGCCCAGGTGCCGGGCCATCAGGGTGACGTTCCCGCGTGCGGTCAGGTGTGGAAACAGGCCGCCATCTTGAATCACATACCCCGTCCGCAATCGCACGGCCCGTGCCGTCACGGGCGTGACCGGCGTTCCATCGAACATCACGCTGCCGGCGTCCGGTTCGATCAGCCCGATGAGCAGTCGCAGCAGCGTGGACTTACCGCACCCACTCGGGCCGATCAAAACCGTCGTGCGACTGGGCGGCACATCGAGCGTGAGCGGGCCCAGGGCAGGGCGGCCGGCGTAGACCTTGGTCACGCCGTCGAGCGCGAATGCGGCCCCGCTCACGCCTCCACCGTCACGCCCTTCCAGAAGGCCACGTACCCGGCGATTTGCTTGGCGGCGTCCTTCGGCTCCGGGTAGAGCCACGCGGCATCGGGGTTTTGTTTCCCGTTCACATCCAGGCTGTAGTAGCTGGCCGTGCCCTTCCACCCGCAGACGGTGTGCGTGGCGCTCGGCTTGAAGAACTCGGCGTGGATCGCCGCCGGGGGGAAATAGTGGTTCCCCTCGACCACGATCGTCGCGTCGGATTCGGCCAGCACAGTTCCGTTCCAGATTGCCTTCATGATGCTTCTCCTCGATGATGGTCAGCCGACCACAGACAAAAACAACACGGCAAAGTAGCGGTCCGCGTCGGTCCATGTTTGCTCGACCCGCAGGCCACACGTCGCGGCATGTTGAGCGAAACCGGCGAGGTCGTACTTGTACGAGTTCTCGGTGTGGATCGATTCGCCCGCTCGAAACGCGAACACGCGGTCGCCCACGCGCACCTGCTGATCGGTGGCACTGACCAGGTGCATTTCCATCCGCGACTGGTCCGCGTTGTAGCAGGACTTGTGGTGGAACGCGGCGAGGTCGAAGTTGCCACCGAGTTCGTGGTTGATCCGCACCAGCAGATTTCGATTGAACGCCGCGGTCACACCCTGGGCGTCGTTATACGCGGGGCCGAGGACCGCGGGCGATTTTCGGAGGTCAAGGCCAAGCAGCAATCCGCCAGCAGGACCGACCAGCCGCGCGATGTGCCGCAGGAGGGTGTCGGCCTCGGCCGGATCGAAGTTGCCGATCGTCGAGCCGGGGAAGTAGATCACCGGCCGCGCGGCTGGTAAGGGTGGAATCTCGAACGGCCGGGTGAAATCGGCGACGAGGGGGTGGACCGCCAGCCCTGGATAGTCGGCCGCCAGTTCCTTCGCTGCCGCCCGGAGGTGGTCGCCG
>JBBQCQ010000421.1:0-4504 GCA_038318835.1 Gemmatales bacterium
ACGCAAACAGACCGACCAGCCGACGCAGTGTCATTCCCTTGACCTCCGTGCGGATTCAGCGTTTAGTTGTCGAGAGCAAGTCTAGGTGCAAGAGAACTGTAACCGCAACCCCGATGCCGTGCCGACAGACGGCCGTTCTTGCGATAGGAAAGTGGTCGGTTAAGGTGCGATGGAGCGAGTAGTTCCGACGATTGCCGGGCGTGCGGCTCGGTCCGATGAGAGCGATTTCTTGTGGTAACTTTTACAATTCCACGGACGAGAAACCGGGGGTGTAAAAAATACCGGAAATGGATTCACGCCAAGTGGCCGGGGCGACCGATAGGAACAATTTGTAACATCCCCAACCCGCGATCATTCTGGCGAGAGCCTACGTGCGTACCACTGTTGTGTTTCACGTGAGTACTGCGACTTGCCTGGAGGCTTGGCGAGATCGCATCGACAACACTCGCGGGGGTAACATGGCCGTGGCGGAAGTTTTGTTACGAGAAATGCAGGCGGAATTGATTCGGACATCGGGCGAACCGGATCACTCCATTCCGGCATGAGGATGAAGGCCGAGTGTACTACACCCGGCGATTCAACTCGGACACCTGGGTTTACTACGTCATCAAAGATCGGCCGGGCTGGTTCCTGACCGGCGGTATCCGCCGTGTCATCGTCACGGACGTGACACCGGTGCCGCCCGCATAATGGCCGTTACCTCTGCTTCGCTCAGACAGTCGTCCGGGTCGAAGTCGTCCGGGAGTGGGGCCGTCATCCTGGCTCGAACTTCGGGCGGCATCTCGGCCAGTGCCGCTTCGGACCGAGCTTTCTCGACGGCCGGGGGGACGTAGTGACCGAACGGTTTCCCCTCCGGCGTGGTGATCGAGATTAAGCCTTCGCCGCCGGACAGGGCAATCAGTTCCTGCAAGAGTGACAGAAGAACCTCGCTCCTCACCGCGGGCGGGAGCGACTGGACGAATTCCACGGGCGACTGCGGCGGGGCCAGCGTTGTTGTGCTCATGACGTTCTCCGCGGGTGTCCGACACCATGATTCGTCAAAGGACCGCATCAAGGAAAGACGAGAACGCGAACCTCGTTCACGGCATCGCTCTCCTTCCAACATGAATCTGCCGACCGAACCCTACACCGTGCAAGTCCAACGCTGGCCGAAGGCCGGCCGCCACATCCTCGCGCACTTCGACGCCGACAGCATCGTCGTCTATCAGGCCTACAACCCCGCGATCGGCCGGTACGCCGTCGAGCACGGGCGGTTCGGCGGGCCCTTCAGCTTCACGCGTATGAGTTGGGTGAAGCCGAACTTCCTTTGGATGATGTACCGTTCGGGGTGGGGCACGAAGGAGAATCAGGAAGTCACGCTCGGGCTGCGTATCCGGGGGGCGTTCTTCGATTCGCTGTTGGCCCAGGCGGTGCCGTCGTCGTGGGACCGCGAACAGTTCGCCACCGAGGCCGAGTGGGCGACGGCCGTGGCCGGGTCGGCGGTCCGATTGCAGTGGGACCCGGACCACCACCCATCCGGGGCGAAGCAAGAACGTCGAGCGATCCAACTCGGCCTCCGCGGCGACGTGCTGGAAGCCTTCGGCACCCGCGAACTCCTGGAGGTCATCGACCTGACCGACTTCGTGGCCGCACAACGGGCAACGCTGGCGGCGTCGGGCGTCGGGGCACTCGTGATGCCGCAGGAGCGGGTATACGTGCCGGCCGTTCACGATTATGCCTTTCCGGCCTGAAAGGCTGGTTCTGTCAGCCCAGGCCGAAGGCCTGAGTACCGGCGATACCAACGACCCGGCCCTGAAGGGGCCGAAATCCATTAGTCTCACAACCCAGGCCTTCGGCCCGGGCTGACAGAACCGACCTTTCAGGCCGGAAGACCGAAGAGCATCCGCCGCCGGTCACAACTTCGGCACGGCGAAGGTACTCAGGGCTGCGTCGCCCAAGACTTGCTCGGCTCCGGCTCGGATCGTCTCGCAAAAGCGGGTCAGTTCCAGGTCGTCGCCGTCCTTGCCGAACGGTTCCTCCACGTCTTCCGCGGTCATCTCGATGCCCAGCAGGAAGTACGCCAGCAGGGCCACCAGCACGATGCCCATGTACCCGTACTGCTCGGCCATGAACCACGGGGCCGACAGCAGATACAAGATCGTGCCGTGCCGCAAGAGCGCCCGGTACGACAGCGGCACCGGCGACGACCGAATCCGCTCGCACGCCCCGCTGATGTCCATGAGCGCCTTCGCGTGCGGGTCGATCACCAGCAGGTTGATTTCGGTCAGGTGGCCGGCCACTCGCCAGTTGCGGAGCCGCTCGTACACGCCTGCGGCCAGGTACAGCGGCACATGGGACGGGTTGTCCTTCGTTTCGGCGAAGCCGGGGACTTCGTACAGTGGCCGGCCGCCGCGGAGGTGGTTCCGCAGAGCCACGGCGAACCCGACCACATACCGGCCGAACTCCTGCAACTCGGCCTCGCCGACGGCCGCGAAGGTCTTCACCTTCACGCACAGGTTGCGGGTGTCGTTGATGAGTTGGCCCCACAACTTGCGAGCCTCCCACCAGCGGTCGTAGGCCTGCAAGTTGCGGAAGCCGAGCAGCACCCCGAGCAGGATGCCGTTGACCACGGAGATGTCGCCGATCCATTTCGGTACCGGGAAGTCGGTGTGCTGCGACACCAGCTTCACGATCAGCGAGTACGCAACGACCAGCACCACGGCCGCGTCCAGCCGTCGCCACACGGGCAGCGGCGGCCACACCTGCGCGAACCACGACGGATGATCCTTCAGGGGCAGTTCTTTCTTCTTCACGAGGTCGTCCCCAACAGTCGCCGAATCATACCGCTGCCGGCGATCAGCACGCCGAGGTTGTCGAACCCCTCGCTGTTGGTCGGCGGCGCGGCGAGCCGCACCGTGATGTCGTGTTCGTCTTCGAGCGTCAGTTTCACCCGGCGAGTGGCGAGGTTGTACACGCCGTAGGCCACGTCGAGCATCGGCCCGAGCTTGTCGCGAAACTCTTGCCGCACGGTGGCGGCCGTCATCGCGGCGTTCAGTACGACGGTCGTTTCCCGCAGGGCGTCGGCATAGCCGGCACTCTCTTCGACATCCTGACTGTACACCTGTTCCAACGCGCGGTGGGCTGAGCGGGCGGCGACCATGATCCGCTCGATGACGGCCCGCAGCGGGTGGCTGGTGGCGAAGTCCAGATACATATGCGGGTCCATGAACGCCTTCACCGCGGCGGTCACGGCCCCGCATCCACTATGCCCGAGCACGACGAGCAACCGCAGGCTGCCGCCGAGGTTCGTCACGGCGTAGTCGATGCTGCCCAGGCACTCGGCTCCGAGCACGTTGCCGGCCACGCGGACGACGAACAAATCGTTCGCCGCCTGCCCGAAGATGAGTTCGATCGGCACGCGGGCATCGGCACAGCCAAGAATCACGGCGAACGGCTTCTGGACCGGAGGCGACCCATCGGCACGGGCCAGGCCGAGCGCCTCGGCGTTCAGCGTGATGATGCGGGCCGGCGAGGATTCGGTCAGGCTGGCGAAGTCGCGGTTGCCATCCTCCAGCCGCTTGCGGGCGGCCGTGGCCGACCGCGGGCTTTTGCTGGTCGGGGCGTTCGGGTCGAAGCGGTAGACGAGTTCCTGCATGGTCCATTTCCTACAGTTGTTGGGCGTCCCCGAGGCGGGGAAGGTCGTCGAGCGACGTGAGATTGAACACTTCGAGGAAACGGTTGGTCGTGCCGTACCGCACGTCGGGGTGGTCGGTATCGCCCCGCTGCACGACGGCCATCAGACCGAGGCGAACGAGCTGGCGAATCGTCGCCCCGGAGTCGAGGCCGCGAATCGTGTCGATCTCGGCCTTGTCGATCGGTTGGCGATACGCGGCCACCGACAGCACATCGAGGGCCGGCTGCGACAGCCTCGCTTCGCGGGGGCCGCCGAACAGTTTCTCGCGCATGCCGCGGTACGCTGGCTTCACGGCCAGCACGTACCCGCCGTCCCGCGGCTGGACCGAGTACGGGCGGTTCTGGCCGCGATACTTTTTGTTCAACTCGGCGACCGACTGATGGAGCGTCTCCACAGGCACGCGGAGGGCGACCGCGAACTTCTCGGCCGTCAGCGGCGGCCCGCCGGCGAACAGCATCGCCTCGGCGATCTTGTCGGCCGACGGCAGCGGAGCGGATGCCGCCCGGCTGGCGGTGCGACTGCGGGAGAGCGGCGGCGGTTCTTCGCTGCGCGGCGGCGGGTCTGGCACCGGCGGTTCGGCGGCCAGGACATCCAAATCGCCATCGACGGCCCACTCGGTGGCCGGCAGCACGTTCGGGCGTGACGGGTCGGGCATCGGCTCACTCGTGCGGGAGGAAGAAGATGCCCGTGACGAACGTGCCGGCCCACAGCACGCAGAAGACCCAGCCGAGGGCGAGGTGCAGCCCGCGGTGCCGCTTGACGCCGGTGAACAGCATGACCGGCAGCAACACCGCCGCCGGGATGGAGAAGCCGAGGTGGATGCTGAGCGAC
>JBBQCQ010000422.1:0-4487 GCA_038318835.1 Gemmatales bacterium
CCCCGTCAATCACCTGGCGAAAGTACCCCTGCTGGTACAGCAGCCCGACCCCGACCACCGGCACGCCCAGGTCGCTGTTCGCTTTGAGTTGATCGCCGGCCACGTTACCCAGACCGCCCGAGTAGATGGGCAACGCCTCGCTCAACATGAATTCCATGCTGCAGTACGCGACGCAGGTCAGCGGCGAGTGTGCATGATTCTGCTGAAACCATGCGGGCGCCTCCGCCGCGGCGCGCTTGGCCCGCAGGTGGTCGTCGATGTTCTTGCGAAACACAGGATCGGCCAGGACGTGTTCGATCCGGTCGCGTGAAACGGTTTGCAGTACGACCCAGGGGTCTCGACGACCGGAGCCGGCGCCTCGATCGATGCCGCGTACTTATGGGGGTGGCTCGCATGGTCGGGGTGATGGCGCTCTCGCTTTTTCGTAGACCTCGGGTGGCCTTCCTTTCATGAGATGGTGATGAACGGCGACTTGTTACACGCCAACCGCGACCGGTTCGGCGTGCATCGTGGTTGACTTTGCTTGGGTCTGGTGCAACAGCTTTTTGCTCGTTCCACTTGGTCGGCGGTGCCGTGGGCCACCAGGAGCAGCTAGCCGTTCTTGACTTCGGTCTCGTACTGCAAGACGCTGTGTTTCGGTATCCCCATGCTGAACAGCCCGGCGCCAATGGCGCTGAGCCCGCCCGACCCAGGGCCTGTATCTGGCGTTTATTCACGCCTACATCGGTCGGCATGGCTATCCGCCCGCCGAATCTGAGATCGCCGCGGCCCTGTGCGTTTCCCTGCCGGCGGTCGGCGGTCTCGTGTTGCCAGTACGGCAGGTTGTCGAAGTCGACGGCGAACTGTTCGACGGTCGTCGTGCGAGCCGCGAACGGTAATTTCCCCCTGCTTTACCTGACACAGAACAACAAAATCGAAAAACCCACCCGTCGCTTCGACGGGTGGGTGCCGCGACTACTTCACCTCCAGCATGATGCTCTCCGAGTGGCTGTTGAACTCCGGGGCGTACATGCACTGGATGTTCGCCAGCCCGGTCGGGTACTGGCCCTTGAGTTGCACCCGCACGCTGTACTCGAACACGTACACCCCCTTCGGCAGGTAGTCGATGAAGAAGTGCGTGGCCGTGTCCTTCGTGCTCTCGTAGTAGGCCAGGCCGTCCTGGAACTTGTACTGGCTCAGCACGTTCACCGGTTCGGTGCCGCTGCCGCGGTGATCCTTCAGGTGGACGTACTCCATGTCGCGGTCGGTCCGCAGCACCACCCGGCAGACGATCTCGTCGCCCACCGCCACCGGGCCGGCCACCGCCTCCAGCACCGGTCCCTTCTTGGTGGCCGTCTTCTTGAACAGCTTCTTCTCGAGCTTCAGCGGCGTGCCGTCGTGCGGCGTGATCTTGCTGATGTCTTCGAGGTACTGCCAGTGGACGCTACCCCAGCTCACGCCGGCGTCGGTCTTCGTCACCGTAATCTTGCCCTGTTCGGGCTTGATCTCGCCGCGCTGGAACTTCTGCTCGTAGAAGCCGGTGCCGGCTTCCACGTTCTCAGGCTTGATCGCCTCGCCGCCGAGCTTCACCTCGACGAGCGAATCGGACTTCAGCAGGTTGTCGCCGCGCAGGAGCAGGGCGTACACGGCGTCGGCCGTCGCCTTCGTCGTCTTCCAGTTCTGCGTCTGCTTTTGCTTCAGCAACCACACCTTGCAGTCCTCGACGGCCGCACTGTCGTTCGCGATCTCGTCGAAGGCTTCGATCATCACCGCCTGCGTCTCGATGGGGGCGTGATACCACCACCACGACAGTTCCGCGTCCCGCCAGAACATGCCCATCTCTTCGTTGGAAACCGAGCGTTCCTTGATGCTCGCGAGGATGCCCTTCGGCGTGTCCTTGTCGCCGAATCGCTTCAGGCCGAGGGCCAGGTGCGCCTGCGACTGCCGGTTCGCGAGTTTCAGCCAGTGGGTCTTCGCCTGCCGCTGCCAGTAGTCGAGGGCCGTCTGGTGTTCCTTCGCGATCGGCTTATCCGCCAGGAAGAAGCTGCGGCCGTAGAGGTACAGCGCGATCGTCGTGCTCAGGTGGTTGTCTTCCGGGTTCTTCGAGTGCTTGAGAATCGACTGGTACTGCTCGTCGGCCCAGGCATCAAGGGCGTTGAGTGCCTTCACGGCCGGGGCGGCGTCGAGCTTCACGCCGAGGTGCCGCATTCGGCCGAAGCCGGTGACGATGTACAGCGTGATGTACTCGTTCTTCGGCCCGCCGGGGAACCACGGCCACGTCCCGTCGGCCCGCTGCTGATCGCCGAGCTTCTTCAAGAGGCGGGCCGTCTCGTCGGTCAGGCGGTTCTCGTCGAACAGCACGCCGACGTTGCGGCGGACCTCCGACTCCTTCACCGCGTCGCGCAGCCACGGCGTCTCGTCGATCATCGCGGCCTTCACGTCCTGGTTCTTTTCCAGGGGCGAATCGAGCGCCGCCGGTTGCAGGTTCTTCCAGGTGTCGAACACGCGGCGAATCTTCGGGTCACTCGCGGCCACGTGCTTCGCCAGCGAGTTCGCGTACAGGCGGTTAAAGGTCTGCTCCGTACACTCGTGCGGGAACTCCATCAGGTACGGCAACGCCAGCACCGCGTACCACGCCGGCTGGCTCGTCATTTGAATCGTCAGCGATTGACTCTTGAGCGTGTTCGACTTGCCGCTCTCTTCGAGCTTTTTGAAGTCGAACACTTTCGTCGTCTTACCGCGGATCGGCAGCGGGATCGACTCCGTCACCAAGACGCGCTTCGACAGCACCGGCAACATGCCTTCCTCGCCGTCGCTGAGGCGGTCGGTGCCGCCGACGGCCTTGTAGATGATCGGGTACGCCCCGTCGGGCACGGTCAGCTTCCAGGCGAAGCTGCGCGACTCGGCGGCAGGAATGTCGAAGCTCTGGTCGCCGGCCGCGTTGCCGAAGGCGGCATCCACGGGCTGGCCGTTGAGGGCGTTGAGCAGGTTCAGCCGCACGCGGCCGACCTGCTTGGTCGGCGACTGGTTGCTGACCTTCACGGTGAATTCGAGCACGTCGCCTTCCCGCAGGAACCGTGGCGGGTTCGGCTGCACCATCAGGTCTTTCGCCGTCACCACCTCGTCTTGCAGGTAGCCGCTCTTCAGCTCCTTGTCGTGGACGAAGCCCATGAACTTCCACTTCGTCAGAGCCTCGGGCATGGTGAATTCGAGCTTCACGCTCCCGTCGGCGTTGGAGACGAGTTGCGGGAAGAAGAAGGCCGTCTCGTTCAGGTTCTTGCGCGGCGAAACCTTGCTCAGGTCGGGGCCGGTGTCACCGGTGTCGCCGCCGTCCTTGGCCTTGTCGGCCCCACGACGACTGTCGGACAACTGCTTGCGATCCTCCCCCGCGGCCGCCTTCTCCCGTTGCAACCCTTCAGCCGCCATGCCCTTCGCCCCTGGGGCGGCGGACATCGCGGCCGGCATGCCGGCCCCGAGGGCATCGCGGTTCATGCCGCGGCCGTAGAACTGGTAGTTCCACAGATTCGCGGTGATGTCCGCCGGCAGCGACCGATACCGGAGATCGACACTCTGGTAGGACTGGCTCCAGTTGCCGCGGAAGTGCCAGAGGTACTTCGCCACGTTCTCGAAGGTGCTGTTCAAGTTCGAGTGGTCCTGGCGGAAGACGTTGAAGTGGTGGACCCAGTTGTGCGGCAGGTAGGCGTCCAGCGAGGCGTCGTAGAGTGCGGCGACCATCTCGGCGACGGCCTTCGTCGCCTTCGGGCCGGTGATCGTGGCCGTCCATGTTTCCTTCTTCGCGGGTTCCAGCTTCGATACGAAACGGTCCCACTTCACGGTCAGGTCCTTGTTGCTCCACGGCACATCCACGTGCCGGCTGTCCAGGTAGCCGCGGTTCTCGCGGACGAACGTGGTGCGAACGGTGAAGCCGCCGCGCATCCCCTCGTCGATCTTTTGGTTGATCGCGACTTGCGTCTTCTCGGGGTCGGTCCAGAAGCTCTGCAGGAGCTTGCCGCGGTGTTCGACTTCGATAAACGCCCGGCCGCGGTCGTACCCGGTGCCCCAGACGGCGGTGAGTTCCTCGCCGGGTTCGAGCTTCCACTTCGGGGCCGCGAACAGCGTCGGAATCTTGAGCGCCAGCTTCGCGTCGGCGGGGTTAATGACGCGGAGGTTGAGTTGCGCCGTCACCGGCTTGCCGAAGCGGTCCTGCGTCTCGACGACCGCGCGGTAGACGCCGACAGCGAGCTTCACACCGAGTTCCTTCTTGCCGTCCTTCTCGGTGGCGAAGTCGAGCGACTTCACGAGTTCGCCGAGCGGCCACGTGCGCACATCGTTCGAGTCGGGCCGCGGTAACGGCAGCATCTTCGCGCCGCGGCCGGGCCGCGGTTGCACCTGTTGGCCGAGAATGTCCGGCCGTTGCACCGTGTCGGGGGCTTTCAGCGCGAACACCTTCACCACGCCCTTCGCCGCCTGCCCCTCGCCGTCGAGGGTGGTCGTGGCCAGCTTCAGCA
>JBBQCQ010000423.1:0-4484 GCA_038318835.1 Gemmatales bacterium
CTGTTTACTTCCCGGCGGTGGGTTGGTGGTGCAAACCGACAACCCCGGCTACGCGAAGTACCTGCGGCAAGTCGTGCCGGTGTTCTTCGACTTCCACGAGCGCATCGGCCGCTGGCCGGACGCGCCGAAGGGCCGCACGCGGCGGGAAATCCTGGCGCTGAAGAAGAATCTGCCGATCTTCCGCGGCACCGGCACGGCGAAGCGCGACCTGACCGAAGCCGACGCGATCCGCCTCGCGGAATCGCTCCCGCCACCGACGTTCGACGCCGACCGCCGGTTGCGCGACCTCGACCGCCTCGCTTGAGTTTTGCATTTTTTGTTCACCATTTTGGGTTGGTTGTGGTTATGAAAACGACGACACCATCAATTCAAAACGACGAACGAAAAATGCAAAAGGAATCCGCGTTGCCATCACCATTCCCCGCGTGCTAACCTGCCGCCCTCCTCAGAAGGGTGTGCCGATGGCGGACGATCTCGCGTGGGAACTCGATGTCGCGAAGCGGCGGATCGAACAACTCGAAACCACCCTGCTGCGCCGCTCGGAACTGCTCGAACAACGGCAGACGGAACTGCACGCGATCAAGTCGTCGAAGGCGTTCAAGATGGCCCACGTGGCACAAAAGGTGATGGACCGCCTACTGCCGTTGCACACGAAACGTCGCGGCGTGGTGAAGGCCGTCGCCCGCAAGCTGAGTCGCGTCGTCGATCGGCGGGCGAAGAACGGCCCGCCGCCGGAAGCCCGCCACCTCGACGAATGCACGCCGCCGGCCGAGTATCAGCGGTGGATCAAAGCGTTCGAGCCGACGACGGCCGACCTGCACAAGCAGCGGCAGCACGCGTTCGCGAAGTCGCTGGTCGTCAGTTTGATCGTGCCCGTGTACAACCCGCCGGCCGCGTTCCTGGAGGCGATGCTGCAATCGGTCGCGGCCCAGACGTACCCACACTGGCAACTCTGCCTCGCCGATGCCAGCACCGACCCGCACGTGCGGCCGATCCTCGAGAAGTTCGCCGCCGACAAGCGAGTGAAGGTGCAGTTCCTGGAAGCGAACGGCGGCATCGTCGGCAACTCGAACGCCGCCCTTGAGATGGCCACCGGCGACTTCGTCGCCTTGCTCGACCACGACGACACGCTCGCCCCGTTCGCGCTCTTCGAGATTGCCGCCGCCATTCACGCGAACCCGACGGCCGAGTTCTTCTATTCGGACGAGGACAAGCTCGACTACTCTGGCCACCGGGTCGAGCCGCACTTCAAGCCGGACTGGTCGCCGGAGACGCTCCAGAGCCGCAACTACGTCTGTCACCTTATCGCGGCCAAGCGGTCGCTTATCGAGGAGATCGGCGGCTTCCGCACCGGCTTTGAGGGTGCGCAGGATCACGACCTGGTGCTGCGGGCGACCGAACGCGCACGCGGCATCGTTCACATTCCGCACGTCCTCTACCACTGGCGGATGCACCGGCAGTCCACGGCCGCCGACGCCGGGTCGAAGGGATACGCCCACGAGGCCGGCAAGCGGGCCGTGCAGGAACACCTCGCCCGCCTCGGCGTGGATGGCACCGTCCACGATGGCATCGTGCCGGGGCTGTACCACGTGGCCCACCACCTGCGGACGCAACCGCTGGTGAGCGTGATCGTGCCGAATAAAGACGCCCCGGAGATGCTCGCCCGGTGCGTCGAGTCGCTGGCGAAGTCGAGCTACGCGAACTTCGAGTTGCTCATCGTCGAGAACGGCAGCACCCGCCCCGAGACGTTCGCATACTACCGGCAGTTAGAGAAGCAACCGCACATCCGCGTCGTCGAATGGACCAAGCCGTTCAACTACGCGGCCGTCAACAACTTCGCCGCCGTGCAGGCCCGTGGCGAGTTGCTGTTGTTCCTGAACAACGACATCGAATCGGTGAACCCCGACTGGCTGGAGCAGATGGTGAAGCTCGGCGTGCAGCCCGGCGTCGGGGCGGTCGGCGCGAAGCTGTACTACGCCGACGACACGATTCAGCACGCCGGCATCGTCGTCGGCATGGGCGGCGTCGCGGGCCACGGGCACTTGAACTTCCCGCGGATGGCGGCCGGGTACATGCAGCGGCTGCGGTTCACACAGAACGTGGCGGCCGTCACTGGGGCGTGCCTGCTCTGCCCCGCCGACGTCTTCCGGGAGGTCGGCGGGTTCGACGAGGGATTCGTGTTGGCCTTCAACGACGTGGACCTGTGCTTGCAAATTCTCGCGAAGGGGCACCGTGTAGTCTGGACGCCGCACGCGGAGTTGTATCACTTCGAGTCGAAGACCCGCGGGTACGAAGACACGCCGGAGAAGCTCAAGCGGTTCAAGCGGGAGTACGATCTTTTCCACATCAAGTGGGCAGGTTTCCTGAAATCCGGCGACCCGTACTACAACCCCCATTACCGCCTCGATCGTGCCGACTTCGCGCTGCGGGTGGCGTGATCGGCCGCACGGCCGGATTTTCCGCTTCCGCACTTGAAGGAATCGCAGCCGATTCTGCCACGGTTCAATCTCTTTCGTTGTCTCGCCCGTCTCACACTTAAACCGCCCACCGCCGATCCGCGATGCGCAACCGCCAACGGCCGAAGTCGGCCCGGTGCGGATCGGGGAAAATGCACCGCCACAGTCGACCGCACCCGCGGGTATCGGGTATATCTGGAGAGGCATTCCGTCTAAAGGGATTTTCCACGGGCGCGTTCCGCCCCACGGACCCGATGTGCCGGGCAGCCCCACTCACCGAACACGATTTCAGGAGTAGTTCGCACATGTTCGGCTTCACGTCACAATCGCAACGGCGGAACGACACCCGGCCGACACCCGTTCCCAGGCTCGAGTTGCTGGGGTTGGAAAGCCGCGACAACCCGGTGCCGATCGCAACCCCCGACTTTTACACGGTCGCGGCCGGATCGGTGCTGACCGTCTCGGCACGCGACGGCCTGCTGGCAAACGACTTCAGCACCGACAACCCGAACGCCATCCTGACCGCTAGCCGCAAGACGGCCGTCGTCTCGAACCCGCCCAACGGCGGCAACGTCCCGGCCCTACCGGCCAACACCCTGACCCTGCAGCCCAACGGCAGTTTCACGTTCATTGCGCCGAGCGGGTACGATGCCTCGCGGTTGGGGCCGGTCACGTTCCAGTACGCGACCATCGACGAAACGACGAATACGATCAGCGTGTTCGGCACGGTAACGATCACAATCTCCAACAACCAAACGTCGAAGCTGTTCGCCACCGGGGCGGGGCCGGGGGCCGGCCCGCAAGTGCGGGTCTACGACGCCACAAGCGGCACCGAGCGGTTCTCGTTCTTCGCCTACGAGCAGTCGTTCACCGGCGGCGTTCGCGTGGCCACGGGCGACCTGAACCAGGACGGCGTCGACGACCTCGTGACCTCGCCGGCCGAGGGCGGGTCTGGCCGCATTCAGGAATTCGACGGCACGACCGCCGTGCAAATCCTGAACTTCCTGGCCTTCAACGACCCCAACTTCCGTGGCGGGGCGGAAATCGCCATCGGCGACGTGGATGGCCCCGACGCCGTCGGCAACCGAACGAACGAACTGATTATCGGGGCCGGCCTCGGTGGTGGCCCGCGGGTCACGGTTCTGACGATCACTGTGCCGAACCCGGCGGTCAACAACACCGTGCCCGACCAACTCATTGCCACGACATTCTCCGACTTCTTCGCTTACGAGCCGACCTTCCGCAACGGCGTCCGCGTGGCGGCTGGGAACATCGCCGGCCTCTCGGCCAACAACTCGGATCGCCGAGACTTCATCGTCACCGGGGCCGGTCCAGGTGGCGGCCCCGCTGTGAAGGAGTTCGACGGCCGACGGACGATCGGCATCAGCACGCCCCCGGCCGAGCGCGCGTTCTTTGCCTTCGACTCGGGCACCCGCGGGGGCGTCAGTGTGGCCGTCGGCCAGTTCCGGGGCGACGGCCGGGCGGACATCGTGGCCGGGTCGGGCGCGACCGACACGTTCCGCATCTTCGACGGTCAATCGACTTCCCAACTGCGGGAACTCGTGCTGCCGGCCAGCGACGGCTCGATCACGCCTGGCATCGGCGGCAGCGGCGGCACGAACTCGGCCGGGTCCACCAATTTCGGCGGCAGTGGCGGCTTCGTCACCTCGCTCGGCGGCATCAGTGGTACTGGGGGCATCCGCGTGGCGGTCGCCGACCGCAACGCCGACGGGTTGTCCGATGTCATCGTCGGATCGTCGTCGGGCACTCTGCCCCGCGTCCGCATCTTCAACGGCAACTCACTATCGGAAATCAGCAACTTCCTGGCCTATCCGTCTACTTTCCTCGGTGGCGTATTCGTCGGGGGGAACAGCCTGTAACGCAGCACGCGATCCGATTCTGACGGCCCGGCGGACATCTCCGCCGGGCCGTTTGCTTTCCATCCTCGGCCGGTCTGATAAGATGCCGGTTGCGAATTCGGGCCGGTCGCCTCCTGGGCGGCCGCCTTGCACCCTCCCGTTCGGCTCG
>JBBQCQ010000424.1:0-4479 GCA_038318835.1 Gemmatales bacterium
GCTGAGTGTGTCGCTGGCGATCATGACCCGCGTCGCCCCGCAGTTGAACGTGTACTCGATCGGCTTCACGATCCAGACCATCGTGGCTCTGCTCGGCGTGCTGTTCCTGCTGCCCGAGCTTGTGCGAAGCCTGACGGTCGCCGCGATGAACCACGCGGCAACGGCGAAGGTCATCGGCGGGGGGTGACGGATGGCGGAAGACACCGACCCGGAATCGAAAACCGAGGACGCGAGTCCGAAACGCCGGGAGGACGCCCGCAAGCAGGGCCAGATTCCGTTCAGCACGGAACTGGTCGGCGCGGTCGTTCTCCTGGCCGGCATCTTCGCGCTCACGTCCTTCGGCAAAGCCCTCGGCGAAACGCTGCTGGCCGTCTTCCGCCACGACATCCCGCGAGCCATCCACGGCGACTTCACCGCGGCCGACGCGCAAGTGCTCATCGCCCGTACCACGCTCGTCGCGCTCACGGCTCTCGCGCCGCTGTTCGGCGTGCTGCTCGCCGCCGGCATCGCCGCGAGTGTGGTGCAGGTCGGCTTCCAGATCACGCCGGAAAAACTGGAGTGGAAGCTCGACCGGCTCGACCCGACGAAGGGCTTCGGCCGGCTCGTTTCCGTGGCGTCTTTGGTCAAGGGCGGGCTGGGCATCCTGAAGGTGCTGGCCGTGGCCGGGGTGGCGTACTTCGTCATCGACGGTCGCATCGGCGTCATCCTCGGCCTCGGCCGCGACACCATCGGCGGGGCCATCGTCACGGCCTGGGCACTCGTCACGCGGCTGGCGATCTACCTCTCGGTGGCGGCTGTGCTCATCGCACTCATCGACTACCTCTACCAGCGCCGGCGGTTCGAGACGCAACTGCGGATGACGAAGCAAGAGGTGAAGGAAGAACTGAAGGAGCAGGACGGCAACCCGGAGGTGAAGGGCCGGATGCGACAGATGGCCCGCGAGCGTGCCCGGCGGAAGATGCTGACGGAAGTGCCGAAGGCGACGGTGGTGATTACGAACCCGACGCACTACGCGGTGGCCCTGCGGTACGACACCGCCCGCGACGCCGCCCCGGTGCTGGTGGCGAAGGGGGCGGGAGCATTCGCGAAGCGGATGCTCCAGGTCGCGCGTGAGAACGGCGTGCCGGTGCTGGAGCGGCCGCCGCTGGCCCGGGCGCTGTTCAAGAGCGTCCGCGAGGGGCAGACGATTCCGGCGGTGCTGTTCCGTGCGGTTGCGGAATTGATCGCGCTCGTGTATCGCCTGAGAGGAGCAGGAGTGACGCCATAACCCGACTTCCGAAGTCCGGCAACGGCGTGAATCGCCCACGATCCGCTCTCGCACGAGCGAAGATTGCGGCCCGGCACCTGAATTTGATTGAGATTCTGAACAGAAAACCGTCGGTAAGACCGTCACGGTCTCGCGGTCTACACTAAATACCTTTGCCGGGCCGACCGGCGGTTTCAGGACGAACGATGGCCACCCCCACCCCGGCGAGTCCGGTCTCGACGACCTTGCTACGCAGCGAGTTGATTCTCTCGCTGTCGTTGCTGGGCCTGTTGGTGGTGTTCCTGGTCCCGCTGCCGACGATCGTCCTCGACATGCTCCTGGCGGTGAATCTAAGTTCGACAGTGCTGCTGCTGCTGGTCACGCTCAGCGTGAAGAAGCCCTTAGACTTTTCGACGTTTCCGTCGTTGCTTTTGCTCATGACGCTGTTTCGCCTCGGATTGAACGTGGCGACGACGCGGTTGATCCTGCTGAACGGCGACGCCGGGTCGATCGTGGAAGCGTTCGGAAAGTTCGTGGTCGGCGGCAACCTCGTCGTCGGCCTGGTGATCTTTGCCATCCTGGTCGTGATTCAGTTCGTGGTCATCACGAAGGGGGCCGGCCGCGTGTCGGAAGTCGCGGCCCGATTCACCCTCGACGCGATGCCCGGCAAGCAGATGGCCATCGACGCCGAGATGAACGCCGGCCTGATCGACGAAGCGGAAGCGAGGAAGCGGCGCACGAACCTGATGCGCGAGGCCGAGTTCTACGGCACGATGGACGGAGCCAGCCGCTTCGTCCGCGGCGACGCCATCGCGGCCGTACTGATTACCGGCGTCAACCTGGTCGGCGGCATCATCACCGGCCTCATCAACGGGCAAACGGCCCTGGCGGCCATCAACAAATATTCGATCCTGTCCATCGGCGACGGCCTGATTACGCAGATTCCTGCCCTCATCACCGCGACGGCCTCGGGTCTGCTGGTGACGAAGGCGACGAGCGGCGACAGCCTCGGCGAAGAACTCACCGGGCAGGTGAAGACGAGCATCGCGCCGCTGCGACTCGGGGCCGTCGTCGTCCTCGGCCTCGCGTTCGTGCCCGGCCTGCCGAAGATTCCGTTCGTGCTGCTCAGCATCATGCTATTTCTGACAGCCCGCCGCCTGACGGCGCAGGCGAACGCCGCCCCGCCGCCCTCCGCGACGCCCGCCCCCGGCACACCGGGGGCACCGGCCGAACCGCCGAAGACGGCCCTCGAAAGTTACGTAGACGACTTCCTCCAGTCCGACCGCATCAGCCTGGAGATCGGCACGGCCCTGATTCCGATGGTGTCGTCGAAGCGGGGGCCGAGCTTGCTCGACCGCATCGGCGGCCTACGGCGGGACATCGCCAAGCAGAACGGCCTGTGGGTGCCGGCCGTGCGAGTGCGGGACAATATTCAACTGGATTCGCAGACGTATCGCGTGCTCGTCGGCGGGCGGGAAGTGGCCCGCGGCAGCGTGCGGCCCGACCAGTATCTGGCCATCGACCCGAGCGGCCAGGGCCGCATCCTGATCGACGGCGAAGACGCCCGCGAACCGGCTTTCGGCCTGCCGGCGAAGTGGATCGCCGAACCCGACCGCGGCCGGGCCGAGATGAACGGCTACACTGTGGTCGATTCGCCGAGCGTGCTCATCACGCATTTGGGCGAAGTGGTCCGCAAACACGCGCACGAGTTGCTGAGCCGCGAAGACTTGAAGGGACTGGTGGACAAGGTCCGCGAATCGTCGCCGGCCGTGGTGGATGAACTGATCCCGACCGTGATGACGATGGGCGGCCTGCACCGCGTGCTGACGCTGCTGTTGCAAGAGCGGGTGCCGATCACGAACCTCGCCCGCATCATGGAGAGCCTCGCCGCCCACGGGCCGACGGTGAAGGACCCCAGCGAACTGACGGAGCGAGTGCGAACGGACATCGGCCGGACGATCTGCGACCGCTTCCGCGATGCGAACGGCCGCATTCGCGCACTGGTTCTCGACCCACGGCTGGAAGTAGAACTGCGGCGGTCGGTGCAAAACGGCCAACTGGTGTTCGACTTCGCCCGGCTGGAAGCACTGACGATGCGTCTGAAAGGCGAGCAAGACAAGGCGGCCCAGCGCGGCATCGAGGTCGCGCTGTTGTGCGATTCGAGCATCCGCCGCGTGATCCGCAACGCCCTGGCCCGCACGCTCAACGACCTGGCCGTGATCTCCTACCAGGAGATTCCGACCGACATGCTGATGGAGCCGGTAGCGATGATCCGGCTGGAAGACCTGACGGCCCCGTCGGCGGTCAGCGGGATGTTTGAAGCCGCCGGTTCGTAACGATGCCCCTGATGGACACCCTGAGAGTTCGCCCGTGAGTAGCAACAGCGAAGCCATCCAGAAGTATCAGCGGGCGGCGCAACAGAGCCGCCGCGACGAGCTGATTTTGTCGCACCTGCCACTGGTCAAGCACGTCATCGGCCGGCTGGTCGGCGAACTGCCGCCGGGCGTGGACGTGGAGAACCTGGAGTCGGCCGGCGTGCTCGGCCTGGTGGAAGCGGCCGGCAAGTTCGACCCGACGCGGAACGCCCAGTTCAAGACCTACGCGTACTTGCGGGTCCGCGGGGCCATCTACGACGAACTCCGCCGCAACAGCCCGTTGCCCCAGCACATGCTCGAACGCGTGTCGGCCGTACGGAAGGCCCAGCGGACTCTGCCCGCCCCCGTCACGGTGGAGGCCATCGCGGTCGCCGTCGGCATGACCGTCGACGACGTGCTCGACACGCTCGCGGCCGACCGCTTCGTGAAGATGGTGTCGTGGGAGCAGACGGCCCAGCCGAACGGCATGGCCCCGGTCGAGACGATGGCCCCACCGGAAGCAGAAGTCGAACGCTGGGAGGCCGTGCAGCACCTGACGGAAGCGATCGAGAACCTGCCGCCGAAAGAGCGGACGGCCGTGACGCTGTACTACCGCGAAGAGTTACGACTGCGGGAAATCAGCGTCATCATGAAGCTCTCGCCGTCGCGGATCAGCCGGCTCATCACACGGGCACTCTTCGACCTGGGCGAAGCCCTGCGGTCGCGCTCGCAGATCGGCGAAGGCCTCTTCGCGGGGGTGTAAGGCGTTTGAAGTAGGTCGGCCGCGCCGAGGCCGACCACTTCGCTGCCGCGAGAAAGAGATTGCAGCAACAACGGCGAGCGGCCCGGCGTGAGCGGGCCGTGTCTTGGGGGCACTTC
>JBBQCQ010000425.1:0-4468 GCA_038318835.1 Gemmatales bacterium
TCTACCTGTCCGCCAACGGCGTCTGGCTGACGGAGCAGGTACCGGCGGCGTTCCTCGACTTCTCGGCCGGGAAGTAAGACGCCCACGCACGGCGAGTAACTCATGGCTGGACGGCCTTTGACCGAGCGATGTTCAACCGCATCGCGCCGATGGCGATTGTCGGCGAGACTCACCGCGGGGTACCTGGTCTGCTGGGGCATAACCTGGGCGTTCGCACCGTCCGCGCTGATCCGGTTGTATGCCGCTCACTTCTCCACAACGAAAGACTTGAAGGGCAATCGGGAGCCGATCACGTTCTACGCGAACAGCCGCTTCGCGGGCCAGGGATTGGACTTCTTGCCCGATCCGATGCCGGTCGATCCCCACTGGTGCTGCGTGGGGAAACCGTGGTGTCCGGCCCCGTTCCTCGTAACTAGCGACGTGGTGTATACAACCGGGCCACTGTCCGCCGGGGCCAGCCGCGGGTGGTTCGCCTGGACACCGTTCGGACTGATCTATCTCGGCGAACAAAAGCGATGGGAAGCGTAACCAGGACTGCCAGTGAGAGATTCATGAGGAATCGCCGTTCCGTTGTTGCCCCGCCGCAACTCCGACGGTAGTCTGGCAAGGATGAGCCGCCGCGTATAGAATGAATAGGCCCGCCTCAGTGACTTTTCCAGCCCGTACCGCCGAATGGCGGTGAATGACCCACCCCACGGGCGGTTTTACCTTCGGACGACCGACCACATGACCCTCCGCTCGATCCTACCGGTCTTCAGCGGCATCGCGGTGCTGATGGCGATCGCTGTGTTTTCGCCCCAGGTTCCGGCACCAGCCGCGGAACCGGCGAAAGCCAACGATCCGACGTTCGAGACGAAGATCAAGCCGTTCCTCACGACCTACTGCAACGGGTGCCACAACAGCGACAAACAGGCCGGCGGGGTGGCCCTCGACGTGTACCTGAACGAGGCCCACGCCAAGAAGGATCGCAAGACCTGGGAAACGGTCCTCACTGTCGTGCAGAACGGCGAGATGCCGAAGAAGAAGGCGAAACAGCCGACGAAAGACGAGAAAGAGTTCTTCCTGCATTGGATCGAAGGCACGCTCACGAAGAAAGTCGATTGCACCGCGCCGAAGGACCCCGGCCGCGTGACCATCCGCCGGCTGAACCGGGCCGAATACAACAACACAATCCGCGACCTGTGCGGCGTAGACTTCAAGCCGGCCGACAACTTCCCGTCCGATGACGTTGGCTACGGCTTCGACAACATCGGCGACGTGCTGAGCGTGCAGCCGGTGCTGATCGAAAAGTACATGACCGCCGCCGACGCGATTCTCGAACAGTCACTCGGCAACCTCGACACGATCAAGTCGTCCAATCAGGTTTTCCGACCGCAGACCATCCTGACCACCCCGCGGTCGGCGAAGACCAAAGAGACCGACGCGAAGGGCCGCGAGGTCCGCAAGATCGTGTTCCGCGAGGAAGGCTCGGCCTTCCTGGAGAAGTTCAATTTCCCCGCCGACGGCGAGTACATCCTGCGAGTGCGGGCGTGGGGCACGAAGGTCGGCCCGGACGACCCAAAGTTGACGATCCGCCTCGACGGTAAAGATGCGAAGACGTTCAGCGTGGATGCCGTCGAAGGCAAAGCGAAAAGCTACGAGGTGAAGCAGACCGTGCAGGCCGGCGAACGCCGCTTCGCGGCCGCGTTCACGAATGCTTTCACGGACAAAGAGGCGAAGACGAACCGCACGCTCGGCATCGACACGATCGAAATCGAAGGCCCCATCGGCGGAGGCGGCAAGCCGCTGTCCGACTCGGCGAAGCTCATCTTCACGGCGATACCGAAGGGCGAAGCGGACAAGGCGAAAGCTGCCGAGACGGTGCTGACGAATTTCGCCCGCCGGGCGTTC
Source organism: Gemmatales bacterium (assembly GCA_038318835.1). GTDB lineage: Bacteria > Planctomycetota > Planctomycetia > Gemmatales > Gemmataceae > Limnoglobus. The sequence continues at coordinate 1,891 of JBBQCQ010000425.1, forward strand.
CGCCGGCCGGTGAAGCCCGACGAAATCGCCCGCCTGATGAAGCTGTTCGCGATTGCCGACAGCCAGGGCGACTCGTTCGACAAGGCGATACGTCTGCCGCTCAAGGCCGTGCTGGTGTCGCCACACTTCCTGTTCCGTATCGAGGACGACCCGAAGACCCCGACCGAAGTGAAGCCCATCACCGAGTTTGAGTTGGCCACGCGGCTGTCGTACTTCCTGTGGTCTACAATGCCCGACGAGGAACTCTCGAAGATCGCCGACCGCGGCGACCTGCGCAAGCCCGGCGTGCTGAAGGCTCAGGTGCAGCGGATGCTGAAGGACCCGAAGGCGGCCGCGATGACGGCGAACTTCGCCGGCCAGTGGCTCATGCTGCGGAACATCATCTCGCTATCGCCGGACCCCGGCACCTACAAGGGCTGGGACGAATCGCTACGGGCGGCCGTCATCCGCGAGACGGAACTGTTCTTCGAGAACGTCATCCGCGAAGACCGCCCGGTGACGGAGTTCCTGGACGCCGACTACACCTTCCTGAACGACCGCCTGTCGTGGCACTATGGCGTGCCGAACGTGAAGGGGCCGGAGTTCCGCAAGGTGAAGCTACCCGACAACCGTCGCGGCGGCATCGTCACACAGGCGAGCGTGCTACTCGTGACCTCGAACCCGACGCGAACTTCACCCGTGAAACGTGGCAAGTGGGTTTACGAGAACGTCCTCGGCCTGACCGCCCCGCCGGTGCCAGCCGATGTGCCGGAACTGGAAAAGACGGCCCTCAAGGGCACCCTACGGCAGCGGATGGAACAGCACCGGGCGAACCCGAGTTGTGCCGGCTGCCACGCGAAACTCGATCCGCTTGGCTTCGGCCTCGAAAACTTCGACGGCATTGGCAAGTGGCGGGACACCGACGAGGGCCAGAAGGTGGACGCCTCTGGCGTGCTGCCCGACGGGGCGACTTTCAACGGCCCGGCCGAATTACGCAAAGTGCTGATGCAGAAGTCCGACCAATTCCGACATTGTTTAGCGGAGAAATTGCTCACCTACTCCCTCGGACGTGGGCTAGAATATTACGATCGGTGTGTGCTGGACGACCTGGTCGGGAAACTGAAGGCCGGCGATGACAAGTTCTCCGCACTCGTGCTGGCCATTGTGGAAACAGACGCCTTCCAAAAACGTCGTGGCAAACGGAGCGAATAAATGAACGCGATTTCTCGGCGAACGATGCTTCGAGGTGTCGGCACAAGCCTGGCCCTGCCGTGGCTGGAGTCGCTCGCCTCGGCCGCACCTGCTGTGGCGGCTGCGGGGAGCCTCGCGGCACCGAAGCGGGCCGCCTTCATCTACGTGCCCAACGGCGTCCACAACCCCGACTGGTTCCCGAAGGAAGTCGGCAAGCTCGGCGAACTGCCAGAGATTCTGAAATCGCTGACGCCGTTCAAGGATTCGCTGAACGTCATCTCGAACATGACGCTGGACAAAGCCCGTGCGAACGGCGACGGCCCCGGCGACCACGCCCGCGCGATGTCGGCGTTCCTGACGGGCCGGCAGGCCCGCAAGACTCACGGGGCGGACATTCGCACTGGCACGTCGGCTGACCAGCACATCGCTGGCGTCATCGGCGACGGCACCCGCTTCCCCTCGCTGGAACTCGGCATCGAGCGTGGTGCCCAGGCCGGCAACTGCGACTCGGGTTATAGCTGTGCCTACTCGTCCAACCTCTCGTGGCGGAGCGAATCGACGCCGAACGCGAAGGAAACCGACCCGCGGCAGGTGTTCGACCGCCTCTTTAGCGGCAACGACCCGAAGGAACTGGCCGCCTCGCGGGCCAAGCGCGACCTGTATAACAAGAGCGTCCTCGACTTCGTGATGGACGATGCGAAGAGCCTGTCGAAGTCCCTCGGCCAGGGGGACCAACGGAAGCTGGACGAGTACCTGTCGGCCGTGCGAGAAGTGGAAGCCCGCATCGAGAAGGTGAAGAAGCTGAACGCCGACCGCAAGCCGGTGGCGAAGCCGGACATGGCCGTGCCGACCGGCGTGCCGAGCGAAATGAAGGACCACGTCCGGCTGATGTGCGACCTGATGGTGCTGGCCTTCCAGACCGATCTCACGCGGGTGGCGAGCCTGCCGTTCGCCAACGACGGCAGCAACCGCCCTTACAAGACCATCGGCGTACCGGAAGGCCACCACGACCTGTCGCACCATGGCAAGAACGCCGAGAAGCAGGCGAAGCTGAAGAAGATCAACACCTTCCACATCGAACAACTCGCCTACATGGTCGAGAAGATGGCGAAGGTGAAGGAAGCGAACGGCACGTCGCTGTTGGACAACACACTGATGGTCTACGGCAGCGGCATCGGCGACGGCGACCGCCACAACCACGACGAGCTGCCGATCCTGCTGATCGGCAAGGGCGGCGGCACCATCACCGGCGGCCGGCACATCAAGGCCCCGAAGGAAACGCCGCTGATGAATCTGTACATGGCGATGTTCGAGCGGATGGGTTCTCCGACCAAGCGGTTCGGCGACAGCACCGGCGTCCTGTCGATCTGACCCTGAGTGTGTAAATGCGAAAGCCCAGGGACAGCCG
>JBBQCQ010000426.1:0-4464 GCA_038318835.1 Gemmatales bacterium
GAAGGTACGACGAGTCAACATGGTGGAACCTCGGAGAGAAAAGAAGTGGTACCTCTTGATGTACAGACCCGCCGGCGGGATGGCCCGTCGGCGGGGCGGTGACTGCTACTTCTTCGCGACAAACAGTCGGTCGATGTCGGCGTCCTTGAGTTCATCGGCCCCGTCCTTCGGATCGATGACGATGGCTTCGTTACTGGGCGTGACCCACACGATGTGGTTGCCGAGTTGGTACACGTCCTTCATCTGCGGTTGCATCTCCAGCAGGCGGAAGTAGGCGTTCCCCTGAGCCTTGATGGCCACCAGATTCATCTTGGCGTCGAACTTGTCGTCAATCCAGACGCCGCCGACTTCGACGCAGTTTCGGCCGTAGGCGGCGCGGTTGGCCGTCTGGGTCAGTCGCGTCTGGTTGCGGAGTTGGTCCGTGTTCAGGGATAGGTCCACACCCTGCGAGCCGATCTGGTTCGCCCGTAGGTTCCCCTTGTAGTTGCGGTCGGCCTCAGTCAGGAGCGACTGATCCTTCTTGGCTTTCTCCAGGGCGTCGGCGTAAGCCCCCTTGCGGTCCTCGGGCTTGAGTTGCTTGAGGCGTTCCTCGATTTGCTTGTTCTGCATGCCACCCCGTCCCCCCGCGATTCCCCGGTTTCGTTCGTCCCTGGAGGCATCGCCGGCGGCTTGCTCGGCCACTTCCAGCGTCTTGGTCAGGGCGGGTGGAGAACCACCTGGTGCGGCCGGCAACACGCCGCCCAGACCGGGGCCGCTCGTCGGCGCGAGGACCGACCGACCAGGCACCGCGACCGGCACCGGGCCATCGGGCACGACAAGCCAGCTCGTGTATGGCGTGGCGATGCCGTACTTCTTGGCCAGTTGCGTGACTTCGTCCACCAGTTCCTGCTTCTCGCCGTTGGCCCGAATCTGGTCGAGGATGTACCCGACCTTCCGGCGTGCCCAGAGGTGCTCGACGAAATCTTTGCCATCGCTCGTGCGGGAACCGGGGAAGGTAAACTCTTCCACGAGTTCCTTCGACTCGCCGCCTATCCTGCCGCTGAGTTTGACGGCGGCCGGGCCACTGCCGGAGAACCGGCCGATGACGACAAGTTGGCTGCCATGGAACAAGTCGGGCAGTTGCACCGGGTAGACCTCGTGCAGCCGAACGCCGGTGGCCGAGAGTTTGACGTTCGTCATCACTGGGTGGCTGATCTTCGCATACAGACTGCTCACTTTCGCCTCGATGTCTTCACTCGGACGGACGTAGGTGCTCACGCCACGGGTCGCCTCGGCGAGTTGGTCGAGCATCGCGGCATTCACATCGTCGCCTACGCCGAACGTGAAGAGGCGAGTCTCGGCACTGTTCTTGGCCGCTACCGCCTTGACAATCTTGTCCGGGTTGGTTTCGTCCACGGTAGGCAAGCCATCGGTGAAGAACACGACATTGAATGAACGACCCGGATCGGTCTTCGGGCGAAGCGCTAGGGCCGTTTCCAGGGCCGGCAGAATGGCCGTGCCGCCACTCTGGCGGATGTCATCGACCCACTTCTCGGCTCGCTCCAGGTTGTCCTTCGAGGCTGATTGCAGGCGGTCGTCGAACGTGTTGATCGTGGTGGCGAAGCTGACGAGGGCGAAGCGGTCGTCCGGCTTCAGGTTGCCGAGGCAGTGCTTGAGGGCTTTCTTCGCCTGGGCCATTTTCAGGTCCGACATGCTGCCGGACTTATCGACCACGAGTACCAAGTCTCGCGGTGTGCGGTGAATCTTACTTGCCTCGGTGGACGGCGAAATCAGGAACATGAAGTATCCGTCTTCGCTCGAAATCGGCCGGTAGAGCAGGGGGGTGATGCCAATGGGTTTGGCACTCGTCGCGTAGAAGAGCTGGAAGTCCTTGTCGAGCAACGCTTGATTCTTCTCGAAGTCCACGATCACTTCGCGGTCCGACTTGCGGTTGATGGCAATCGCGTGCGTGGGGCTGTAAACAGACTGGATCGGCGATTGCGACTTGAGCGTAACGCGGACGAAGACTTCGTCGAGCGTGCGGTTCGCCCGGCCGTCGGTCTTCATGGGGTAGATATACTCGACCGCACCGGCGTCCTTCGGAGCGACGTGCGTGAACCGGAGTTTGACCTTCTGTGTGCTGTGGGCCGGAATCGGGAACACCTTCATCCGAAGCAGGTCGTTACCGATGTATTCGAGAATGGCAGGGTCGAGAGTGCGGCGGACGATGTCGGTGTAAATCTGCGTCGCCTTCTTCGCGTCGAGAAGTTCGCCGGCCGTCTCCTTGCCGTCGATCCACATGGTGAACTTGTTGATGCTCGCCCCGTTCGGCACCGGGAAAACGTAGGTCGCCTCCACGGGCCGACTCGTGTGGTTGCGGAAAACCTGTTCGACTGTGGTCACGGCCACTTGCTCGTCGATGGTGGCATCGACCTTGTGGCTGACCATCGACAGGGGTGGAATGGACTTGTCGTCGGGCAGGAGCAACCCGTGAGCCTGGGCGAACGGGCCGCAGGCGAGCAGGAGGAGTGCGGAGAGGATTCGAGTACGCATGGCCGCCTCGCGAGAACGTGAATGGGGCGTCTGTCAACCAATCTTAACGTGGAACCCGCCCGGCCGACGACAGGTATCTGTCCACCCGTTACGGCGGGGTTACAGACGGTCCGGATATCGCCGCCGGCTTGCCAGGGGTCTTTGCGAAGACCGCTAGCAAGCCGGCAACAATATAACTTCGAGACACGACCTTCGAGGCACACGAACCATGCGCGCGGTGACGTTCATTCAGGGTGGCGGCATCGGCCACGATCAGGAACAGGCCGTGCGGCGGATCGTCGAGGCGGTCGGTGTGCCAATCGACTTCCAGACATTCGCCTGCGCTGCCGCGGTCGCGGGTGGCGATCCCCTTCCGGCGGACGCGTTCGATTCGATCAAGCAGAACGGCGTGGCCCTCAAGACGAAACTGCTCCCGCTGAAATCAACGTCCACCAAAACGCCCGCGAACGTCAACGTCGAGTTCCGTCGTCGGCTGGGTCTGTTCGCCTCGGTGCGGCCGGTCCACAACGTCCCCGGATTGTCGAGCAGGTTTCAGGGGGTCGATTTCCACCTGGTGCGGGAAATCACGGAAGACCTGTACACGGCGAGCGAACACGAAGTGGTGCCGGGGGTGGTGCAGAGTTTCAAGATCGTCACCGAGGCGGCGTGTATGCGGTTCTTCCGGTACACGTTCGACCTGGCGCAGCGGAAGGGGAGGAAGTCCGTCCACTGCATCCACAAGGCGAACATTCACAACCTCGCCGACGGCCTTTACCTCGACTGCTTCCGTCGGGTGGCGAAGGGCTTCCCCGAGATCGCGGCGAAAGAAATGATTGTGGACAACGCCTGCATGCAACTCGTCAGCCGGCCGCAACAATTCGAGGTCGTCGCGGCCGGGAACCTGTACGGCGATCTGCTCAGCGACCTGGGGGCGGGCCTGGTCGGCGGCATCAGCGCGACTTCGGCCGTGAATGTTGGCGATGGCGTGAAGGTGTACGAGGCGGTGTACGGGGCGACGCACGAGAGCGTACCGCCTGACACCGTCAACCCGTTGCCGTTGATCTTGCCGACGATTCTGATGTTCCGCGACCTGGGCGAGACGGCCGCGGCCGACCGCATCGAAGCCGCCATCGCCACGCTGATGACCACGACCGACGTGCGAACGCCCGATCTCGGCGGCACGGCCACGACCACGGCATTCACGACTCGGCTGATCGAGATGTTGTGACCGCCGTTTGCTCCGACCCGGCCGGATGACTAGGATTGTCCTGCCCGCCTCCCCTTCCACGATCGGAGACTCATCGATGATTTCCCGCCGCCAGATGTTGCAAGCCTCGGCCGCCGCCGTCCTCGTGCCGACCGTCGCGTCGTCGGCCGCCGACGCGGTCGCCGGTTTCACCCTGCCGAAGCTGCCCTATGCTTATGATGCGCTCGAGCCGCACATCGACGCCGAGACGATGCAGATTCACCACACGAAGCACCACCAGGCTTACGTGACGAACCTGAACGATTTGCTCGCCAAGAACGCCCCGGACATGCTGAGCAAGCCTATCGAGGAGGTGCTGGCGAACCTGAAGGCGATCCCGGAAGCAGTCCGCATGGGCGTCCGCAACAACGGCGGTGGGCACTGGAACCACACGTTCTTCTGGAACATCATGGCGAAGTCGCCGGCCCCGGCCCCGAAGGGCGATCTGCTGAAAGCCATCGACGACTCGTTCGGCTCGCTCGACAAGTTCAAGGTCGCGTTCAATACGACTGCGACCAAGCAGTTCGGCAGCGGGTGGGCGTGGCTCGTGCCGGGCAAGGACAAGCCGCTCGCGGTCGTCGGTTCGGCCAACCAGGACAACCCGCTGATGGCGGGTGCCTCGGCCCCGATCCTCGGCGTGGACGTGTGGGAACACGCCTACTACCTGAAGTATCGCAACCTGCGGGCGAAGTATCTGGAGGCCTTCC
>JBBQCQ010000427.1:0-4440 GCA_038318835.1 Gemmatales bacterium
AGCACGGGGGCGTAGGCCACGCCGGCGATCGGGTCGTCGCGGTACTCCAGGCCGAGGAGCGTGCCCCAAATGGGAATATGCCGAACGAACGCCCGCGTGCCGTCGATGGGGTCGATGACCCACCGGAAGCCGCTCCGGCTGGGTTCGTCGCCGTACTCCTCCCCGAGGAAGCCGTCGTCGGGGAACTGTTCCTTGATGCGGGTGCGGATCAGTTCCTCGGCCTGCTTGTCGGCCAGGGTGACGGGCGTTTGGTCCGCCTTCCACTCGACCTCGAAACCGGTGTCGTAGTACTTTTTCGCCAGGTCGCCGGCCTCGCGGGCCACTTCAATCGACAGGTCGTACCGGGAGCGCCATTCCGAGTTCATCGTCTACTTCCCACCGAGTTTGGATTTTGCATAGGCCGCACACCCGACGATGCCCGAATCGTCGCCGAGGGCGGCCGGCACGCACCTCATGCCCCGCGCCGCGTCGGGTAGGATGCTCTTCTGCGCGAGTTCCCAGATTCGCTCGATGAAACTATCACCGAGGGCCTGCGCGACGCCACCGCCGATGACGACGACTTCCGGACTGAGCAGGTTGACCACGCTCGCGATCCCGGCCCCCAGAGCGCGGGCGGCGTCGTCGATCAGTTGCACCGCGATCGGGTCGTGTCGCTGGTAAAACTCGGCGAGTTGCGAGCTTTTCACCTTCTCCAGATCAACGCCCTTCCAGTCCTTGCGGGTGCGCTTCGGCGAATCTTCGAGCATCTCCTTCGCCCGCTGCATCTGGTACCGCCGGCCGGCCACGGCTTCCAGCGAAGTGCCCCGCCGCCAGTGGACGACGATGTGCCCGACCTCGCCGCCGTGGCCGTTGAACCCGGCGTGCAACTCGCCATTCAGGATCAGCCCACCGCCGACGCCGGTGCCGACGAAGATGCCGAACACGTGCTGCGACCCCTTCGCGGCCCCGTGTGCGAACTCGCCGTAAGTCCCCATCCGCACGTCGTTATCGAGGACGATCGGCCACGTCCAGGATGCAGGCAGGTGCGACTTCACGTCGACGTTCCGCCAGTTCAAATTCGGGGCGAACCGCACGGTTTGGGTGTGCGGTTCGATCTGACCGGGAATGCCGAAGCCCATGCCCTTGACGTGGGCGGCATCGACGTTCGCTTCGCGAAGGATGGAATCGACGGCCTGGCCGATGCGATCGAAGACGGCGGCCGGACCACCCTCGGCCTCGGTGGGTGTTTTGGCCCGCGCGACGAGTTGCAGTTGATCGTCGAACAGGCCCGTGAGAATTTTCGTGCCGCCGAGATCGACGCCGACCCAGTAGCTACCGCTCATACGCCACTCCGTAGGTCTAGCCGGTCCCTCAGCATGATAGGGAAATCGCCCCGCGGGCATTCGCCACAAAGGCCCGGACCTTGCCAGCGTCCTTGCGACCGGGGGCAGATTCGACACCACTGGCAACATCCACCCCCCACGGCCGCACGGTGCGAACGGCCTCGGCGACATTCTCCGGCGTCAGCCCGCCGGCCAGAATCAGCGGCACGCCAGGGTCGAACCCCGCGAGCAAATGCCACGGGGCGACGTGCCCCGTGCCGCCCATCTCGCCGGCAACGAAGGAGTCGATCAGGACCGCCGCCGGCCGTCGGCCGAGGGCCGTCGCGCGATCGACGAAAGCTGTCACCACCGCGAGCGAGGCAGCATCGTGAACGCGAAAGGCCGGCATGTGGGCGAATGGGAACAGGCTCTCGCCCGGCGGTTCGTCGTCGTAGGTTTGCAGCCCGCGGAGACCGAGCTGAAACGCAAGGGCCGTCGCCTGCCGCAATGGCGTGCCGACAAACACGCCGACCGGGGCCACGAACGGCGGGAACGCCTTTAGCACGTCGATGGCCGCATGCGGGTCCAGATACCGCGGCGACTTCGGGTAGAAGTTCAGCCCGATGGCATCGGCCCCAGACTCGCCGACCATGCGAGCGTCAGCCGACGTGGTAACGCCACAGATTTTCACGCGGACGTGCGACATCAGGTGGCCGGCGGGGGAGTGGGTGTGGGTCCGTAGTCTCCAGGCAGACGGAAGAACTCGGCGACTGAGCAGGAGAAGCCGGGCAGTTCGGCACCGCCGTCGAGCGCGTCGCCGACACCGAACATGGCGAGCGACTGATTTGGCCGGTAGACGGTCACCTGCTGATCCTCATAATCGACCACCCAAACCAGCGGCACGCCGTTTCGGAGATAGTCGAGGACCTTTGCATTCACACGGGTCATCCGATCGTTCGGAGACAATACTTCGACTGCCAGGATCGGTGGCTCCTCGCCCCACTTCGGATGAATCTCCTCAAACCGCATCGCATCGAAGTAGAACGCCACGTCCGGCCCGACGACCGTGTCAGGATCCTCGTGTAGGATCACGCCTGAATCATTCGAGGTCGGATACCCACGGCCGAACGTTTCTGCGTACTTCTCGAATAGGTAGCCGATCCTCACACACACTCGACCGTGTCGCTTTGTGGGTCGGGGGATCTCGACCACCTTTCCTCGGTGCAACTCGAACGACCGATTCTCGTTCTCCGACAGTTGGCAGAAGTCCCAGAACTCGGCCACCGTCATCAGCTTTTGGACAGGCGGGGGGGCCGGTTGAATCACGCTCATGAAGAGTCCTCCGTGCGGTCAGTTTACCGATTCGCCGCCGCCCGTGCCAACGCCACGGCCCCGTGAATGACGACCTCTTCGCCCAGAGCCGCCGGCACGATGTCGGTCAGGCCGGCGAACGGCGGGAAGACGCGGTCGGCCACGCTCTGGCGGATCGGCTCGAAGAATAACTCGTCGCCGAGCAGCGACACGCCGCCGCCGATGACGACCCGCCGCGGGCAGAGCAGCACGATCATCTGGGCGATGGCCTCCGCGAGAGCGTCGGTCGCTTCCCGCAGCACCCGGCGGGCGAAGGCATCCTTCCGCTTCGCGGCCCGGCCGACATGTTCGCCGGTGATCTTCGCGAAGTCCCCCTCGACGTACTCGACCACGAGCGAGCCGGCCGCTTCGCCCTCGTCGGCCAGTTCGCGGGCACGCAGACCGATCGCCGGACCGGCGGCGATTTGTTCAAGGGCGACCATCATCGGCGTGCCGGCCCGCGACCAGTCGAGCACTCTCAAATGGCCGATCTCGGCGGCCCCGCGGCCGACCGCCCGGTAAATCTCGCCGTTCAAAATGAAGCCGCCGCCGATGCCGGTGCCGACGGTGATGTAGAACAGCGGCGACACCCCCTGCCCCGCCCCGAAGCGGGCTTCGCCGAGGCCGGCCACGTCGGCATCGTTGCCAACGGCGGCCGGCACACCGAGGAGACTGTTCGCCCAAGCGCGAAGGGGGAAATCGTCCCAGCCGGCGATCTGGTGCGACTTGATCGTGCGCTGTGTTGCATCGTCGAACGGCCCACCGAAGCCAATGCCGACGCCGAGAACGGCCGAGCGGGCCACGCCGGTGCCGGCGAGCAGTTCGGAGATCGCTTCTTCGATTTGCGCGCGAATGCCGGCCGCGCCTTCAGCGGGCTTGACGGTGCGTCGCAAGACCGATTCGTCGCCGACCGGGATCAGCTTTCCGTCGCCGGTGCCGAGGCCGAGACCGAGTTGCAGTTTCGTGCCGCCGATTTCGATGCCGAGAAACATACCGCCTCCCGGAGTACAATAAGGTTTCCTGCCTTCCTCACACCCCGGCCATCTTATGCCGACCCTCGACCCGACGGACGCGATCTTTGAAGCCATCGCTCTGGCCGCGCGAAAACACCACGGGCAGATTCGCAAGGACAAGCAAACGCCTTACGTCAGCCACGTGGTCCGCGTGGCGTTCACAGTATCGCAGGTGTTCGGCTTCCGCGATCCGGAATTGATTACGGCCGCCGTGCTGCACGACACCATCGAGGACACGACCACCGACGCCGACGACCTGGCCCCATTCGGCCCGGAAGTGACTCGCATCGTGGTCGCGCTCACGAAGGACAAGCGGCTGACCGAAGACGACCGCGAGGACGCCTACCGCAGGCAGTTGGCGGCCGGCGGGTGGAAGGTGGCGGTGTGCAAGCTGGCGGACATTTATGATAACGTCAGCGATAGCCGCACGCTGGAGGCGAAGGGTCGGCCGCACACACTCGCCCGGATGCGCTCGTACCTCGCCGCCCTCCGCCCCGGCCTGACAACCGAGACGCGGCCCGCCTTCGAGATCGTCGAAAAACGATTCACCGAGATGGAAACGCCCCTGGCGGACGCTTGACAACCCCGCGATAATCACAACACCCCTCCGCACACCGAGGTTCCTACCGATGCGCAACCGTTTCGCGGTCGCCGTTCTCGCACTGACGCTCACGATCGGCACTGTCCAGGCCTGCCCGTTCTGTTCGGTCCAGGGGCAGACCCTGGCTGGTGAAGTCAACCAGGCCGACTTGATCGTCCTCGGCACCCTGAAGAAT
>JBBQCQ010000428.1:0-4411 GCA_038318835.1 Gemmatales bacterium
TGACCTGCCGCGGACCGACGACGTGGCGAAATTCGCCCCGGAGACGATCGAGGCGAAAGTTCTCGGCTGGGTCGTGGACAACGCGATGGTCACGACCGGCAAGGTCATGGCCGGCGAGAAGGTCGGCCTCGTGATGGACCACACGAACTTCTACGCCGAGCAGGGCGGGCAGATCGGCGACACCGGGACCATCGACAACCTTGCCACGAAGGACGTCGAATTTCAGGTCGAAGACACGCAGCGGCTCGGCGACACAATCCTGCACTTCGGCACGCTGCTCGACGGCGAGATCGCGGTTGGCGACACGATGACGCTCGCGCCGTCGCCGCTCCGCCGCATCGACGTGATGCGGAACCACACGGCCACACACCTGCTCAACCTCGGCCTACGGACCGTCCTCGGCGGGGACGTCGAGCAAAGGGGGTCGCTCGTCGATGAGGCGAAGACGCGGTTCGACTTCAGCCACGACAAGCCGCTGACCGGCGACGAGGTGCGGCAGATCGAGGCGTTGGTCAATTCCCGCATCACTCGCGACTTGCCGGTAACGGCCATCACGCTGCCGTTGGAGCAGGCGAAGACGGTCGACGGCGTGCGGGCGGTCTTCGGCGAGAAGTATCCCGACCCGGTGCGGGTGGTGATGGTCGGCCCAACGACGCCGGAGGGCGCGAACTTCGACGACTCCGTCGAGTTCTGCGGCGGCACGCACATGACAAGTACCGGCGGCATCGGCTACTTCAAGATCATTGCTCAGGAGCCGGTGGCGAAGGGCGTTCGCCGCGTCACCGCCGTCACCGGCCGCGTGGCCGGCGAGACGATGACGCAACTCGCCGCTACCGTCGGCACGCTCACCGACCGCTTCCAGTGCCGGCCGGACGAACTGCCCACACGGGTCGGGGCGCTCGATGAGGAGATTGCGCGGCTGAACGAGCAACTGAAGCGGGCAGTGGCGATGACTGTAGACAGTCTGCTCGACGCGGCCCCGACGATCAACGGCACGAAGGTCGTCGTCGGCCAACTGCCGCCGGCCGGCGTGGACGTGGTGCGACAGCAACTCGACCGCGTCAAGCAGAAGGCGAAGTCGGCGTTCATCGTCTTCGGCTGGGACGAAGGCGACAAGGTGCCGCTGGTGGTGGCGCTGACGCCGGACTTGGTGAAGAAGGTGAAGGCCGGCGAGATCATCAAGCCGCTGGCCGAGATCATCGGCGGCAAGGGCGGCGGCAAGCCGGATTTCGCACAGGCAGGCGGCAAGGATGCGGCGAAGCTGCCGGAGGCGCTGGCGAAGGCACGCGAGATGGGCACGCAGGTGTTGGGGTGAGGACCGTTGGCCCGCCCGTCGAAGCGACGGGCGGGCTTTCGCCCATCGTCTTCATCGCAGCAGGCCGCGGTTGCGGAGGTAGTTCAGAACGAGTTTCTCGAATGGCACCTGATTGCTCGTGAACAGGTACGACATGCCGCGGCGGGTGCAGAAGCTCGACAGGCCGCCGCGGAACGCAGTCAGCGTTTCCTGGTAGCGCTTCAAGAGCGGCGCGCTGATCGTCACTTCGGCCACGTCGCCGTCTTCCGCGTCGGTCAGCTTCAGGTCGCCGACGAGCGTCGGGTCGATCTCCTCGGCCGCCAGAATCTGCACCGCGTACACGTCGAGATTGCGGGCGAGCAGGTAGCGGAAGCCTTCCTCGTAGCCGCCCTTGTCGAGGAAGTCGCTGAGCACGATCACCACGCCGCGGCCGGTCGTGCGTAGGCTGAACGTGCGGAGGGCCTTCGAGAAGTCGCCCGCCCCGCCGGTGGGGAGGTCGTCCAGGAACTTGATGAGCCGCCACAGGCTCGGCCGACCGCGATACTGCGGCGACATCTGCACGCTTCGCCCGCCGACCGCCGTCACGGCTACGCGGTCGAGGTTCACGAGGCCTACGAAGCCGAGGGCCGCGGCGAGTTGCTTCGCGTACCGCAACTTCGTCGGTCGGCCGAACGTCATCGACTCGCTCGTGTCCACGAGCAGGTGGACGTGCAAGTCTTCTTCTTCGAGGAACAGCCGCAAGAAGAGTTTGTCGAGGCGGCCGTAGAGGTTCCAGTCGAGGAACCGCAAATCGTCGCCGGGCGTGTACGGTCGGAAGTCCGCGAACTCGGAGCCGCGGCCCTTCCGACGGCTCAGGCTGTCCCCCTTCATTCGCCCCGCCCGGATTTTCTTCGACACCAGTTCCAGGGTTTCCAGGCGGCGCAAGAACTCGCCAGAGAGTAAGGGGGTATCGACGATGGCGGGCGCGGATTCGGGCATGGAGATTAAGGATAACAATTCGCGGGGCGGGGCCGACCGAAAAATTCGCCCAACCGACATGATCCGTCCGCGAGGCGGGACCGGACTTTACGTATCATGGGTCGCCGACGCACGCAAAGGTGCCGGCGACATTCACAAAATATCCGGCCGGAATCGTGTAAAGTAAAAAAACGTCCGACCGTCGAAGTTCGTCTCAAGTCCGAGGGGAATTCTCGGCCCACCGACGGAACGCCTCACCGACCCGGCCGAACGAGACGCTCGATGAAGGTTCTCCGCGAATTGCGAAGCTGGCTCGGCCGACCGAACCGCGAGCACGTCCGGCCGGGCATCCGCCTGCGGATCGAACCGCTCGAAGACCGCCTCACGCCCGTCGCGAATCTGTCCACTGGTACCGAACTGCTCGCGGTCACGACCTCGGCTCAACCGCTCCGCGACTTGCAGAACGTCATCGCTGCCTTCGACCTGTCCAGTTCCATCGACCTGTCGCGGTCGTCGGTCGTCCTCTCGTCCGGTTCGTCGAACCTCATTCAAGTCGGCCTCACGTCGTTCGCCAGCAGTGCGTTCGTTCAACAAACGCTCCTCGGAACTGGCCTGTACGCCAGCGTGGCTCCGAACTTCGTCTACTCCGGCAGTGTTGGCGACCTACGCGAGCGGGTGCCCAATGATGCCCAATTCGGCCAGCAGTATTACCACACGATTATCAAGACGCCGACGGCCTGGGATACCACCGTGGGCACGTCCAAAGTGGTCGTGGCGATCCTCGACGATGGCGTGAGCCTCGTTCACCCAGACCTGCGTAACACCGTCTGGACGAATACCGGCGAAGTGCCTGGCGATGGCATTGACAACGACGGCAACGGCTTCACCGACGACGTGAACGGCTGGAACTTCGTCGCGAACAACAACAACGTGAACCCGACCGACCCCGTGGCCGACGACCACGGCACGCAGGTCGCTGGCGTCCTGGCGGCGCAGATCGACAACGCGACCGGCATCGCCGGGGTGGCCGGCGGCGCGAGGTTCCTGCCGCTGAAGGTCGTGGACACCGGCGGCGGGACGACCTCGCTGACCCTCGCGCGGGCGATCAGCTACGCCGTGCAGGCCGGCGCGAAGATCATCAACACGAGCATCAACATCGACCCGTTCGCGAACGACCCGACGTTCGCTGCGGCTGTTGGCCTGGCCTACGACCGCGGACTGCTCCTGGTCAACTCGGCCGGCAACCTGAACATCAGCAACCCGGCCCGCGTGCGGCTCGATGAAATTCTGTTCGTGGCGGCCAGCGACCGCAACGACGTGAAGACCGCGTACAGCAACTACGGCAGCGGCATCGACATCACCGCCCCCGGCGGCACGGCCGACGACGGCCTACTGACGACGATCCCGGTCACCGGCTACGCGACCATTTTCGGCACGAGCATGGCCTCGCCGCTCGTCGCTGGCGTAGCCGCTCTGGTGTGGAGCGCCTTCCCGTCGTACACCCGCGATCAGGTCGCGGCTGCGGTGCTGGCAAATGCCGACAGCCTATTCGCGAAGAACCCGAACTTCGAGGACCAACTCGGGGCTGGCCGGCTGAACGCCGCGCGGGCCGTGTCCGGGGCGAAGATCGTCACCAAGCTCGGCAAGCTCACCGGCTTGCCCGCGGAAGGGGCCACCGCCCCGGCCTCGCTCACGTCGTTCAATCTGCGACTGCAAAGCCCGCTCGACCCGGCGACCGTCTCGACGGCCAACTTCGAGCTACGGTGGGCCGGCCCGGACGACCGCTTCGGCACAGCCGACGATGCCCTCTTGCCCCTCGACCTCAACGGCGGCCGCGAGTATAAGATCGGCACGAACGATCTGACCTTCGGCGTGAATCAGTCTCTCGACCGCGGTCTGTATCGCTTCACCGCCAAGTCCGGCGGGCTGCGCGACCCGTTCGGCTCGCCCGTGGATGGAGACGGCAATGGCACGGCCGGCGGCAATCTCGTCCGCAACTTCGGCGTCGCTTATCAGGTCAGCGGAGTCATCTACTACGACATCGAGGAGTCAGGAGCCTACGTCACCACGTACCCGACGGTGCCCGGCGTGCGCGTCTTCGCGGATGTGAACGGCAACGGCCAACTGGATGTCCGCGGCTTCGGCCAACAGGTCGGCCTG
>JBBQCQ010000429.1:0-4401 GCA_038318835.1 Gemmatales bacterium
GTCGCCGTAGTCGCCGCTCCGCTGGTCGCCGTTGCGGAACGAAATGCCGATCGGCGTGCCGTCGGTCTTCCCCTCGAAGACGCCGGACCAGATTTCGGGCAGGTCGGCCTCGTCTCGCTGCGTGGTCAGCTTCGACTGCCCCGGCTTACGTCGGGCCAGATCGGGTAACAAGTCCTCGACGGAGAGTTCCAGCCCGGCCGGGCAGCCGTCGATGATGCAAAGGTAACCGGGGCCGTGCGAGACGCCGGCGGTGGTGACGCGGAACAGTTTGCCGAAGGTGTTGCCTGCCATGCTGCGGATTATACCGACCGCCCACGACCCGCGACCCGGCCGAGACGGAAAAGTTGTACGCGCACCACCCATCGGAGGCGTGCAGATGATGTAGACTGTGAAGAGTCCGCGACCCAGCGAGAGAAGCGATGCGAACTGTGTGGACGGCGACGATTCTCCTGATCCTGCCGGCGGTCGCGGCGGCGCAGATTCTCGCGCCGAAGGTCGCTCCGCGATACGGCATCGCCATCAATACGCGGACCTTCGTCCAGGCGACCGCGAAGGACACACTCGCGGCCACGATCAAGGCCGTCGAAGAGAACCGCTTTGACGTACTCACGGCTCACCTCATCGACCCGAAGGTGACGGAGGCGCGAGCCGCCGAGAACGGGCGGTTGCTCGAAAACGAGTCCGAGAAGGATTTGCAGAAGCTCCGCGAACAGCAACGGGCGAACCCGATCAACGTGGCGTCTGAGCAGAAGCTCCCCTACGAACCGGGAGCGTTCGCGGGGATCGTGAAGGCGGAGGCGAAGGTTCGTGGGTTCAAGGCAGCCATCGAGGAAGTCCGCCAGAAGTTTGCTGCCGACACAAGCATCATCCCGGAGATGAAGCGGTTCCTCCGTGATGGCGAATTCACCGGCACCGGCGACGCGGCCAAGGTCACGCTGAAGGACGTGAAGGGGAAAGCGATCTACTTCACGAAACTCAACGACCGGTGGTTCATCGAGGACCGCAAGGAAGAAGCGGCGACGGTGGAGAAAAAGTAGACTGACGTGGGCCACGCGATACAACCGCCGGCAAGCCGGCGGCTATAAATGAACACATGATCGACCTCCGCAGCGACACCGTGACGAAGCCAACGCCGGGAATGTTGGCCGCGATGGCCGCCGCCGCCGTGGGCGACGACGTGTACGGCGAAGACCCGACCGTCAACGCTCTGGAAGCGAAAGTTGCGGCCTTCTTCGGCCACGAAGCCGCCGTGTTCTTTCCCACCGGCACGATGGCGAACCAAATCGCCATCCGCGTGCACTGCGAGCCTGGGGACGAAATCCTGATCGAATCGACAAGCCACATCTTATTGTGGGAAGCCGGTGGTGCCGCGATCCACAGCGGCGTGACGTGCCGCCCGATCAACGGCACGCACGGCCTCTTGACCCTCGCACAACTCGAAGGCAAGCGGCGGCCGGACGACATGCACAGCGTTCGCACGCGGCTCGTGAGCCTGGAGAACACCCACAACCGCGGCGGCGGCACAATCTACCCTCTGGAAACGGTCGCCGCCATCTCGGGGTGGGCACGCGCGAACGGCCTGGCGATGCACCTGGATGGCGCTCGCGTCTGGAACGCGATTGTTGCGTCCGGGGTTTCGGGGCCACGGTGGGGCGAACACTTCGACACCATCATGGTCGCGTTCAGCAAGGGCCTCGGCGCGCCGGTCGGCTCGACCCTTGTAGGAAGTGCGGAATTGATGCGGAAGGCCCGACGGCTGCGAAAGCTGTTCGGCGGGGCGATGCGGCAGGTCGGGTATCTCGCGGCCGCGTGCATCTATGGCATGGATCACCACCTCGACCGCCTCGCGGACGATCACGCGAACGCGAAGTTGCTGGCCGACGCCGTTGCCAGCGTGCCGGGGTTGACGCTCACGCCAGCGGACGTGCAAACCAACATGGTCTGGTTCGAGGTCGATTCGCGACACGGCTCGGCGCAGGCCGTGGTGGCGAAACTTCGCGAGCAGGACATTCGTGCGTCGGCCCTGGATGGGCAGACCGTTCGCATGGTCACGCACCACGACGTGACCCGCGAAGAATGCGACCGCGCCGCCCAGGCGATCCGTAGAATACGCTGACCCTCTCACGCTCCCGCCGCGACGAACTGGTAGGACTCCGCATGTTCATTCGTTACGCGCTACCGCTGTTGTTGCTCGGCGCGCCCCTCTTGAACGCGGCCGACGCCCCCGAGGCGAAGCTGGCCGCCACCGCGAACGCGCTCTTCAAGACGATCCGCACCGAGACGCTGCCGAACGGGCTGAAGGTGTACCTGCTGCCGATCGCGTCGTCGCCGGTCGTGACGACGATGGTCGCGTACAAGGTCGGAGCCGGTGACGAGGACAAGGATCAGACCGGCCTGTCGCACTACCTGGAACACCTGCTGTTCAAGGGCACCGACAAGCTCATGCCCGGCGACGTGGACCGGGCGACGCAGCGCAACGGTGGGGGAAACAACGCCTACACCAGCGAGGACATGACTGTCTACCACTTCGACTTCGCGGCCGACCGCTGGAAGATCGGCCTGGCCATCGAGGCCGACCGTATGCGGAACACCCGCATCGATGCGAAGCACGAATTCGAGCAGGAGAAAGGGGCCGTCATCTCGGAGCTGAAGGGCGGCGAGGACCGCCCGTGGGACCTGGAAAACAAGGCAATCCTGCCGCTGCTCTACCCGAAGCTGAACCCGTACAGCCACCCCGTCATCGGCGAAGAAGCCCACGTGCGGGCGGCGACGGCCGAGATCATCAAGCGGCACTACGACAAGTGGTATCACCCGAACAATGCGTCGATCATCGTCGTCGGCGGAATCGACCCCGACGACGCCCTCGCGACCATCAAGACGATGTTCGGCCCGATTCCGAAAGCCGATTTACCGCCCCGGAAAGCTGCCCCGCAGCACCCGCCCCGCCGGGAAATCGTTCGCAAGGAGTTCACCTCGAAGTTCGATGTGCCGCGGATGATGATGGGCTTTAACACGGTCGAAGTCGGCACGCCGGAAGATTACACTCTCGACCTGGTCAGCCTCATCCTGGGGTCGGGGAAGACCTCGCGGCTGTACCGTCAACTTGTGGACGGCGAACGGGTCGCGGCCGAGGTCGACTCGTCCAACAACGCCGGCCGCTACCCCGGTTGGTTCGGCGTGGACGTGGAAGCCCTTCAGGGGAAGGACCGCAAGAAGATCGAGGCTCTCGTCTTTGCGGAACTCAAGAAGCTTGCCACCGAACCCGTGACCGCCGCCGAACTCGCCCGTGCCCGGCGGACGCTCGTGGCGGCGTTCATCTTCGGCAACGAGAGCGTTCACGGCATCGCCGATCAGATCGCGAAGGCGGCCACGAACACGAACCTCGACTACCTCACGACCTACCTCGACAAGGTGCTTGCCGTCACGCCGGCGGACATTCAGCGGGTGGCCGCGAAGCTCTTACAAGAGCAGTCGGCCGTGATCGTGTGGTCGGTCCCGGCGGATGACAAGAAAACGCACGCCGCTCCCACGGCACACCACGCGAAGACACTGCCGGGCCGCACCCTCGGCCGGAAGGACGCGACCGGGGCGGGCGGGTTCTCGCTAGCGAACGCGAAGCGGGTCGAACTCGACAACGGCATCAAGCTCCTGCTTCTGGAAAATCGCCGCCTGCCGATCGTCGTTGCTCGTGCATACGTGGCCGACGTGCGATTGCTGGAGCCGGCCGACAAGGCCGGCATCGCCACCCTCGTCGGCGAGATGCTCGAAGAGGGCACGGCCGTGCACAAGGGCACCGAGATCGCCACACTGATGGAAGACACCGGCGGCGCGCTGTCGATGTCGTCGAGCGGCGGATCACTCAAGGTGCTGACGCCCGACACCGACCTGGGCCTCGGCCTGCTGTTCGAGTGCCTGACCCAACCGACCTTTCCGAAGGATCAACTCGAAGCTCGCCGCGAACAACTCGTCGCCAGCATCACCGACGCCGAGTCGCAACCGCAGACAAAGGCCGCTCAGGCGTTCAGCCTCGCCGTTTACGGCAACCACCCGTTCGGCCGACCGAGTAGCGGCAAGGTGGAAATCGTTGCCAAACTCACCGCCGCTGACTGTATCGCTTTCCATAAAGCTGCGTTCGTCCCGAATCGCACGACGGTCGTCGTGGTTGGCGACTTCGACTCGAACGAGATGATCGAGAAGGTGAAGAAGCTCACGGCGAACTGGAAGAAGGGCAACGCGGCCACGCCAGCCGTACCGCCCCCGCAGCGACATCTACTCGCTCGGGTGCGCGTTCTACCACGCCCTGACGGGCCGCCCGCCGGTGCCGGAAGGGACGGCGCATCGCAGGGGAAGACTGAGTGAACATCTCTTCGCCGTTCATCCGCCGGCCGATCATGACGACGC
>JBBQCQ010000430.1:0-4394 GCA_038318835.1 Gemmatales bacterium
GTCGATGGACGAGCCGTTCGCCGGTCAGCCGGACAAGCTCAAGAGCGAAGGCGTGGCCGACGCCGTCAACCGGCTCATTCAGAATATGGTTCTGAAGTGTGCCAAGATCGACGGCGTGCGAGATTACTTCCACGTCGGCCTGATCGGCTACGGCGGCGAACTCCGGGCCGGCCTCGGCGGCACCCTGCCGGACGATGTCCTCGTGCCTATCAGCAAACTCGCTGACAAGCCGCTGCGGGTCGAGAATCGCGTGCGACTCGTCGAGGACGGGAGCGGCGGCACGATCGAGCAGAACGTGAAGTTCCCCGTCTGGTACGACCCGCTGGCCCGCGGCCGCACGCTCATGAACGGCGCGTTCGAGGCGGCCGAACTGATCGTTTCCAGCTTCATTTTGTCAAACCCGGAGTCGTACCCACCAATGGTGCTGAACATCACCGACGGTAAGCCGAGCGACGCCAACCCGCTGCCGGTCGTCAGTCGGCTCAAGAAGTTGGCGAGTGCCGACGGCCCGATCCTGGTGTTCAACCTCCTGTTGTCGGCCGAGCCAAAGCCGCCGATCTACTTCATCGACGATGAGAGTTTGCTGTTGGACACGTACTCGAAGCTGCTGTTCCGCATGTCGAGCATCCTGCCGCCGAAGCTCGTGCAGGCTGCGAAGGCCGACGGCTTCCCGGTGAACACGGGGGCACGCGGGGTCGTGTTCAACGCCGACCTGGTGGCGGTCGTGCGGTTCCTCGACATCGGCACGCGAGTGACGACGGGGATGCGATAACGCGAAGTGAAGCGGCGAGCCGAGCACCGTAAGGTGCCAGGTGTCTGGCGTTGCTATTCACCCGGCACCTTACGGAGCTCGCCTCGCCATTCCTTGTCCCAGGCGATCATCTGGAACTGCCAATGACCTTCTCCCTGGAAATGATCGTTCGCACCGTGCCGAAGGCCGGCAACACCGACGCCCAGAACGAGGACGCAGCCGTCGTCACCCAGAAACTGCGGCGGGCGGCCGTGGCCGATGGCGCGTCGGAAGGCTGGCAGTCGGGGCCGTGGGCGACGGTCCTTGCGACGGCCTACGCCCAGTTGCCGCCGGAGCCGACGACATTCGCGGGGTGGGTGGCCGCCGCTCGCGAGCATGCGCCGCGCTCGGAGTCGAAGTCGTGGTACGCTGAGGCCAAGCAGGCCCAGGGGTCGTTCGCCACGCTGGTCGGCGTCACGTTCGAGCCGACGAAGGACAGCGGCATCAAGTGGCGGGCACTCGCGGTCGGCGATGCTTGTCTGTTTCATCTCCGTGGCGCGAAATTGCTCGCGAAATTCCCTGTCGAAGCTGTGGAAGACTTCTCCAACCGGCCTCGATTGATTGGCTCGGCCGACACGGCCCCGCTCGAAGAACCTGAATGGTTTGCCGGAAGGGCGGAACTCGGAGACGTGTTCTACCTTCTAACAGACGCCCTCGCCGAGTGGTTCCTGCGGACCCGCGAGGCCAACGGTACGCCGTGGACCGAGTTAGATTCGGTAACGCGTTCGTCACTCCAGCCCACGACGTTCGCATACTGGATAAAATCGCTCCGAGATGCGAAGATGATCCGCAACGACGATTGTACCGCCCTCCGTATCGTTCTTTGCCCCGCCGAACAGTAACAGGACCGCCCATGAGTTGGCCGCTCTCCCAGGACTTCAACGAAGCCGTGCAGAACCCGGCGACCGCGTTCGGCGACCCGGACCTGAAGGGCGGCACCGTCTCGACGACGCCGATGGGGATGCCGCTGCCCCGATCGGGTAACTACGCCGACGTGTACCAGGTGACGGCCGCCAGCGGGCAGAAATGGGCCGTGAAGTGCTTCACCCGCCCCACGTCGGCCGGCCTGGACGCCCGATATGCGGCCGTCAGCGAGCACCTCTCCAGTGCCAACCTGCCGTTCACCGTTGGATTCGGGTTCCTGCCGCAGGGCATCCGCATCCGCGGCCAGTGGTACCCGATCGTCAAGATGCAGTGGGTGGACGGCTCCCCGATCAACGCCTTCGTGCGGGAGAACCTTAACCGCTCGACGATTCTCGAAAACATGCTCTCGCTCTGGGTCCGCCTCTGTCGGCGGCTGCGCGAAACGGGCATGGCCCACGGCGACATCCAGCACGGCAACGTGCTGCTCGTACCGGCCGGCGGACACTCGCTCGGCCTGAAACTCGTGGACTACGACGGTATGTTCGTACCGGCGCTGGCCAACCAGCCCTCCGGCGAAGCCGGCCACGGCAGTTACCAGCACCCCGAACGGGTCGCGGCCGGCGTGTACTCCGGCGACCTGGACCGCTTCCCGCACCTCGTCGTGGCGACCGCCCTCCGCAGCCTGCTCGTCGGCGGCAAGGCACTCTGGGACAAGTACGACAACGGCGACAACCTGCTGTTTACCGAGAAGGACTTCAAGAACCCCGGACAGTCGAAACTGATGAAGGAACTCTGGGAGACGGGCGACCCGTTCACCGTCGGCCTGGTCGGGCACCTCGCCCTGAGTTGCGCGAAGCCGCTGCACCAGACGCCGTGGCTGGACCAACTCATGCCCGGCGGGCAGCCGCCGATTCTCACGCCGAGCCAGGAGCGACAGGCGGCGGTCATTCTCGGCTTCGCATCGCCCGTGGAAGCCGGGGTGCCGGCCGGGTCCGGCCCTCTGCCCGTCATCGCGCCGCAACCTGCCTACCCGCCAGGCTACGGCCCACCGCCAGGCTACCCGCCGGCGATGCCTCCGCAACCGCCGGCCATGCCGCCTGGCCACCCGATGGCCGCACCCGTCAAACAACTCGATTTCGAGGGCGAGGGCGAAGATCAGGGGATGGACTTCGACGGCCGTCCGCGTCGGCGGGTGAAAAAGAACTCGAATCTGATTCCCGCCGCCATTGCCGGCGTCGTGATCCTCGGCAGCATCGTCGCGGCCACGGTGATGTTCGCCGGCGGTGGGAAGAAACCCGACATCGCGCAGAAGCCCGAAGAGAATCCGCCGGTCGAGCCACTTGGAAATCCGGTCGTGAATCCGCCCGTCGAACCGGTGCGACCGCCGGTCGATCCGCCGGTGAAGCCCGGCCCGGTCACACCGCCGCCGGCGGGTGCGAAGAAGGGGGTGCTGCTGTGGTCGCAGCCGATGGGCGACGATCCGAAGCAACCGGGGCGGATGGGCCGTTTCTCACTCGATGGGCAGCGGATCGTCTCCGCTTGCCAGCAGTCGGGCGTCGTGAATATCCTCGACGCGAAAACGGGCCGAAAAGTGACGACGTTCGCCGAACACGAAGCACCAGCATCCATGGTGTTCGCGTTCCCAGTGCCGGGTGGCAAAGTCATTTCCGTCGCCCGCGAACCGGTAATGATGGTCTGGGATCAGGAAACCGGCCGGACGGTGGCGCGGGCTCCAATGGCCGATCCGAAGGTCGGGTTGACCGCTCTGCGAGCCGACCGCATGGGGAAGTATGCTATCTTCGTTCGAGACGACGACGCTACCGTTCTCGACATCGAGTCGGGCCGCGCGGTAGTCTCGCTCAAAACCCTCAAGGCTCCGTTCAACCTATCGGCCTGTGCCATTCGCCCGGACGGGTCGGCGGTGCTGAGCGTCACCTCGGACTATAAACTCCGCGTCACGGCGATCCCCTCAGGCCAGACACTCGGCGAACGGGCGGTGACGGGCGGCAAGTCGGACAAACTCGGCATCGTGAGTGCCTGGTCGCCGGATGGAAAGTTCGCCGTCCTCCACGAAGCGGAAGGCCAGCGGATCGGCACGCGGGTGTCTGTGGTGGCCGTCGAGACCGGCACCGTAGTCAAAGAATTCCCTGGCGAATACCAGATCGAAGCTGCCTTTTCCGGCGACGGCCGACGGTTGGCGATCGTCCAGCATGCCACCGTCGTTTCAGTCGATACGGCCACGTGGGACACTGTGGCTGAGGCCACCTTCGGCCCGCAACCCGCCGAACGACTGGCTGACCTGGACACCACGGCCGACGGGTCGCGGGTCGTTGTCACCACCTTCCAGCGTAAGCAGTATCTCGTGTCGTTCGCCGGTGGCACGCCGGGTGCGATGACGCCCGTCGGGCCGGGTGTCGCGACCACCGGGAGCCCTCCCGAAACAACCGTCGCCGACAAACTCACCGAACTCGATGCCATCGCTACTGCCGATGTGGCCGTGGACGTTTCCCGTCGGCGGGCCGTCGATCGCACCGGCAAGATGGTCTTCTTCGCCACCGATGCAGCCGTGTACCCGGTGGATGTGGCGAGCAAGAAAGTAACGAACCGCTACGCCCCCGATGGCCAGGTCCGACAACTCTGGACCACAACCGGCGGCGAACTCGTTGTCGAAGTTCGCAGGGATAAGAAGGTCGAACTTCACGTCGTTGACCCGGTCGCGGGCAAGCTCACCGGCCCCAGT
>JBBQCQ010000431.1:0-4384 GCA_038318835.1 Gemmatales bacterium
GAACCCGTTCAAGCTGCCGACCCGGAAAGAGGCGATGGCCCTCAAACTGAAGAACAGCCAAATCCTGTTGGAAGGGATCGCCCTGAACGACTTCGAGAAGATCGAGAAGGCGGCCCAGAGCCTGACCGCGGTCAGCAACCTGACGGAGTTCCTGAACGCGTACAAGGGTGCCGAGTACCAGCACCACGTGCGAATTTTCCGTCAGCCCGCGGAGACGATCGTGAAGAAGGCGAAGGACAAGAACATGGACGGCGTCGTCCTCGCGTTCACCGACCTGACGCAGTCGTGCCTGAAGTGCCACCAGGCGATGCGGGACAAGACGTTCGAGATGGTGCGGAGCGAACCCGCGAAGTGACCGCCTTCCGCCCCGGCGCCGTTCCCGTCAACGAAGGCGCGAGGCCCGTCGTTGAGGTGCCGGGGCGGCGGTGTCAGAGCCGCCCATGCGCGGACTGTTCCGCACGCGGGACTACGCCGGTCGGCCGGTCCGCTTCGGATCGGACAGTTCTGATCCTCCTGAAATTTAGGCCATTCCTACGTCGGCCGACCCGCCCCGTACGATCGGCGCCGCGCTTGCCATAGGCCTTCCGAAGCAACACGACACGACCGGATTCGCCGACTCGCAGGGGGGCGGACCCGCTTCGCTCCACTTGCCCTGCCTCACGGAGTCAAGCATGTTCGCGAACGCCGAATCGGTCGAAATCTTTCTGTGCGGGATCGCCGCCTACCTCATCGTGGCCCCGCTCTGCCTCGTCACCGCGGGCGTGTGCGCGTGGGTTCTGCGGCAGCGCGACATTGCCCGCGATGCGGCCGCCGCCGGCGGTGGGACCGCGCCCGTGGTGAACGACCACCGCCGCTCGCACCATGGCGAAGCCCCCGCCGTCCACCTGCTGGCCCGGTTCGCGCGGTCGTCGGTCAGTTCCGGGTCGATGCCAAGATCAACGAGTACAAGGCCGCGTTGCAACTCTTGGGCATAGCGCCGGTGGCGGGCAAGGTCGTGACCGGCGACCCGAGGAAGCCATCGATCTCCTCATGACTCGGCA
Source organism: Gemmatales bacterium (assembly GCA_038318835.1). Lineage (GTDB taxonomy): Bacteria > Planctomycetota > Planctomycetia > Gemmatales > Gemmataceae > Limnoglobus. The sequence continues at coordinate 1,041 of JBBQCQ010000431.1, forward strand.
GTGTGAACAATGAAATAGCCGGTAGTGGCCCAGCGTGCGGGATGAAAGCCGAACCGTTCAGACGCATCCTGTTATTTCACGATAGCTTGCGAAACCGCCAACCCGCACGCTGAGCCACTACCAAATAGCCCTGGTGGCCCGATCTGCGGGACGAATGAAGTGTTCAGCTTGCACAAGCAATTCTGAACACTTGAGTTACTGAATACGACATCCCGCCGTTGGGCCGCTACCGTCCCTCAACCAGGGCCACTGCCAGCAGTTCAGCGTCCGAATCGTTTGGAAACTCTGGTGGGCATGACCTGACGATTGGGTTTCCGCGCAGCAGTCAACGGATTTCAGACTACAAAACACTTCCAGATCATTCGTCTTCGCCCAAGCCGATCCATTCTTGGCGGAGCGTGGCCGATGGAGTCCGACCTTCCATCGACGCGGTTGAACGACCGCCTTCGGGAACGTTCCCCCGGCGTCGCCGACCAGGTGTTCGCGCGGTACGCCGAACGGCTCGTCCACGTCGCCGAGCAACACCTGAGTCGGCGGTTGGCCTGCCGCGTCGGCGGCGAGGACGTGGTGCAGTCGGTCTTTCGCACGTTCTTCCGGCGGGCCGAGGCGGGCGAGTTCCGCATCGACTCCACGGCCCAACTCTGGCGCCTGCTCGTCAAGATCACCGTTCTGAAGACGCGGGCGAAGGCCCGGCACCACACGGCCGGGATGCGAAACGCGGCGGCGGAAGTCGGCGGCGATCCGGCCGAGGTTTTGGCCCACGCCGTCGGCCGCGAGCCGGGGCCGGGCGAGGCCGCGGAGTTGGTCGATCAGATCGAGGCGCTCTTGAAGGACTTGCCCGCCGAATACGCGAAGGCGCTCGAACTGCGGCTCTCCGGCGACTCGGTCGCCGAAGTCGCCACGCAGATGGGCCTCTCCCGACAGGGCGTGTACCGGATGCTCAACCACCCCACAGGACCGGCTCGAGGCGGTCGATCCGGGTGCGGTGTGAATTCCCATTCGCTCGCGCTCGAACAACTGACGCCGAGCGAGCGGGCGAAGCTCGAACACGTCCTCGTCGAGTTCGACCGACACTGGCGGGCCGGGCGAATCGTGGAGGCCGTTCGCGACTTGCCGAACGTCGGGTGGCGGCGGGCCGCGGTCGTGGAACTCGTGAAGATCGACCTCGACCGCCGGTGGCAGGGCGGCAAGCGGCCGGCCGTCTCGCACTACCTCAAGCAGTTCCCGGAACTCGGTGGGACCGCGGCCGTGCCGCCCGAACTGCTCCAGGTCGAGTACCAACTTCGCGAACAGTACGGCCCCGCGCCGGCGCTCGCCGAGTACGCCGAACAGTACCCGGCCCAGGTCGGAGTGCTCGAATCGATGCTGCTGGCCACGCGGCTGACGATGACGCCCTCACAGCCTTACGACGCGGGAGCGCCGACAGGGGGAATCCCGGAATCGTTCGGCCGTTACCGCATCCAACGGCAGCTCGGCCAGGGCGGGATGGGAACGGTGTACCTCGCGTTCGACCCGCAACTCGAGCGCGAGGTCGCGCTCAAGATTCCGAGTTCGGGCCACACACCATTGCCCGAAACGACCGAGCAGATTTTGCGCGAAGCTCGTGCCGCGGCGGCGCTGCACCACCCCAACATTTGCCCGGTCTACGATGTCGGCGTGATCCACGCCGTGCCGTTCATCACGTCGCTGTACGTTCCCGGAGAACCGCTCTCGGCGGTCGCGAAACGCCGCGGCGAATTGTCCGACGCACGGGTCGCCGAGGTCGTCGCCCAGATCGCCCGCGCGCTCGAGTACGCGCACGGGCACGGCGTCATCCATCGCGATTTGAAGCCCGCGAACATCATGATGAATGCCGAGGGCCGACCCATCGTGATGGACTTTGGTCTGGCCCGCCGCGTGGCGGTTGGGGAGGACGCGCACGCCACGATGTCGAACGCGGCCGGCACGCCGACGTACATGGCCCCGGAGCAGGTCGCGGCCACCCGCGCGGGGCCGTCGTCGGACATCTTCAGCCTCGGCGTAGTCCTTTTTGAACTCCTGACGGGCCGCCGGCCGTTCCAGGGGTCGCCGGTCGAAGTGTTTGACCAGTTGCTTCACGAACCACTGCCGTCGCCGTCGAAGTTTCGGCCCGGCATCCCGCCCGCGCTGGAGGCCGTGTGCGTTCGTGCGACGGCGAAGGACCCGGCCGACCGCTTCCCTAACATGGCCGCGATGGCCGACATCCCGACGGCCGCGCCGGTGCCGCCCGGCGTCCCCGTGATCGCCGACCGGGCGTCCGACAGCGACCCGCTGCGGGAGCAGTTGGCGGGCGAGGGCTTTACCCTCGTGGCCCCGCACCGCAAGAACCGCAGGCGGCCCCGGACGGCCGACGGCCGTCGCCTGCGGCGGTACAAGCGGCGGTGGATCGTGGAGCGGACATTCGCCTGGCTGCACAGCTACCGGCGAGTCGTCACCCGGTTCGAGAAGGACATCAACCGATACGATGGATTCGTACATCTGGCGTGTGCCTTCATTGCCCTCAACAGGCTGTTATGAAATAGGTTCTAGCCAATGCTTGAAAGAAGCGCGACATGACAAAAAACCAACTGACATTAGAGTAAAACTGTTGACGCTGTTGAAGATATCACGGGCGATGTGTCGTGTTAAAGTAGAAAATCGTCGTGATTGCTATACAAATGGGTCTCTACATTTGCAGAAAATGTCTATTCAACTGCATCTTATCGCCAACCAGTATTTGCATGGCGATCAAGCATTCACGGCGAATATAACGATCTGTTCAAGTCTTCAAAAATTCTTGCCGCAGAATGGCGAAAGACTTACAGCAAAGATGAATCAAGTACAGGGAAGTCAAATGATTCTTCACCGGACGGCTATGCATGGCATGATATACCAATAGGATTACAATTTTTTAGATTCAATTTTGCCTTGCCCTATTTGGTTGGGTGTAACCGCGTTTGTTGATTTAAGGCTGTCCGGAATAATTGCAACAATAGCCAATATAAATTCTGACTATCATCGGAATATAAATCCGCCGCACAAGATTAGTTCTGATCTTTCGAGCCACTAGAAATCCGGTAACCCTTCAGCCCGCTGAACTTTTGGCTTTCGGCAGCGAGGGTAGCGTGCCGGTTTTCGCGAGTGTCTCCAGCGCTTGCCGCACTTCGGCGAGCGGGTCGAGGCCGCGCGTCGTCAGCGTGCGATACACGCTCATCAACACCGCCCGTGTGGCGGCACCCGCTTCGCTCGCGCTGCCGTAGCTGATCTTCCGCATCACCACGGCCGGGCGAATCTCCCGCTCGGCGCGGTTGTTCGTCGCCGGGACGTGCGGGAACTCCGCAAACGTC
>JBBQCQ010000432.1:0-4383 GCA_038318835.1 Gemmatales bacterium
GACAACTGGTGAACGCCCCCGATAGCACCTTCGACGTGCTGGTGCTGGACGCCTTCAGTTCCGACGCGGTGCCGGTCCACCTGCTGACGCGAGAAGCCTTCGAGGTATACCTGCGTAAGTTGAAGCCCGACGGAGTGCTGGCCCTGCACGTGTCCAACCGCTACCTCGACCTGCCGCCGCTGGTGAATCGGGTGCTGCACGCCGTCGAGCCGACGCTGACGGTGAAGATCGACGACGATCAAGTCCCGACAGAGGCGAACAAGGCGACCGGGCAAACGGGTTCAACGTGGGTGATCGCCGCCCGCCGGGCGGAAGACTTCGGCCCGCCCGACCCGCGGTGGCAGCCGCTCCGCGACACGCCGGGGCCGGTCTGGACCGATGATTTCTCGAACCTGCTCGGCGTGTGGAAGCGAGAGGATTGAACGCCCACCGCTACTTCTTCGGCGGCTTGCCGACCAACTCGCCTTTCGCCGGCTCGGTGAACGTGAGCTTGAAGTTCTGCCGCTCTTCCAGTTCGATCATCACGTCCGGGCCGGCGACCACGACCGTGAGGCTCCCGCGGACGTAGAAGTTTTCTTCCGCGGCTGTGTTGCGGTCGCGGGCCGTGTCGTAGTGGAACGCCCCTCCCGCGGCCGCCTTCAGGTCCGCCTTGCGGATGCGAAAGGGCAACTCGCGGCCACCGCCGTCCGCGGGCGGGCCGTACTCGATCGCGTGAGTGTATACGATTTGTTCCAGTGGACTCCTGGCCCATAGTCGTCCGCGGTCGGCAAAGTTCGTCTTCCCACGCCAGCTCCCGAGTTCGCCCCAGTCGTGTGCGAACGGCTTCTCCCACTTCGCGCCGGCCCGCAGCGGTTCGCCCGGCTGGAAGAACATCAAGCCGGCCAGTTCTTTCCACCCGTCGGCGTCCAGGACGGACCCCACCCGCAGCGACTGGAAGTCGCCAAGCTTGCCCGGCTTCACCCGGATTGGGTCTTTGACCCCCGTGATCGCCGTCACGTCGCCGGCCGGCCCGACGGTCAACTCGAACTTCGTGCCCGGCACTTTTTCGAGGGCGGCGGCGAACTCGGCCCGCACGTCCGGGTCGGCATCGAGCAACCGGGCGGCCGTGACCGTTTGCCCGGCAACGAGCGACCCGTCCGGGTTCACTGCCGTGACGACGACCTGAGAACTGAGGGCGTACTGCACGCCCTGGCTGACTTCCAGACCGAGCAGTCGGAAGCCGGAGCGGCGAGTCACGACGACATCTTGCTGAATCGTCTCGCCGACCTTGTACCGTCCGGCAGGCGGGACGATGACAGCCTCGATCACCCCGGCACGCGGCCCAACGACGACCGGGCGTGTGACTCGCGGCGGTTCAGGCACGGGCGGCGGAACCGGAGCGGGCGGTTCGAGAATGGGATCGGCGGGCGGTGGTGGTGGTTCCACCGGCAGAGCGGGCACGAGGGCGACGACTTCAACGGCAGGTGCGGCCGACGGTGCCGGGGACCGTCGCGCAACGGCGGCCCCGAGGAGGCCGGCCGTCACGACGGCGAGGAAGCCGGCAACGACGAGAACGACACGGAACCCGGCCCCATCCGGCCGCACGCGGGCCAACCTTCGGCCGCACGCGGGGCAGGCGGCTTGCTCATCGCGGTCGAGGAACTGCCCGCACGGGCAGCGAACGCAGTCGGCCATCGCAGTTGCCCTGTGAGGGGACGCAACATGTCCACCTCATCTTAAACGCCCGCGGGCAGTTGAGGCGACCGATTCGCAGCCAAGCGGTCTTCCGGCCTGAAGGGCCGGTTCTGTCAGCCCAGGTCGGAGCGAAGCGTAGGCCTGGGTAGAATGGCGCAATGCATTCGGCCCTGAAGGGGCCGTTTATTACCACCTGCCGGACTAAGCGGCCCCTTCAGGGCCGGGGCGTCGGGTGGCGGTCGGACCCAGGCCTTCGACCTGAGCTGACAGAACCGGCCCTTCAGGCCGAAAGACACCGGTTACGGCTTCAGGTATGTGCGGAAGACGTAGTCCTGTTCCATCTGCCGCACGTGACAGTAGATGCACGACTCGATCTGCCCGCGCGTGACCTTCTTCTCTGGCTCCCGCACGACGTACACGTACTCCCAGTCGCCGCGGGTCGGGTCGTAGCCGGGTTCACGCTTGACCATCGCCCCGTACTCCTTCGGCGGCCCCTTGACCTCCCACGAATCGTGCTTCTCCTTGACGATGATTGTGCCGACCGGCAGCGGCGACTTGCGGTCGCGGAAGGTGTCGAACCCGACCGGGTTGACTCGCACCACGATGGCCGGCATCATGTGCGGGTTGACGTCACCCGTCTTCGAGGGGTCATACTCGCGGGTGGCCGGCGGGGCACGGCACTCCAAAATCATAATCCCCGGCACGGGGATCGGGTTCTGGCCGACCTTCTGCCAGTTCGCGAAGTCGATCTCTTCGCTGGCGTCGGTCGGCTCGTCGGCCGCGGGCCGGGGCGGTTGACCGCACCCGGAGACCGCGACCACCGCAATCAGCAGACAGAATCGTGACACGAGCCGACCTCCTACACCTGTGAAGTCGTCACTTCGCGAACCAGTAGATGCCCTGGCCCTTGTTGCTCGTCGTCAGCCAGTACACTTCGCCCTTCTCGTCCTCCCCGAAGGAGAGCATCGGCAGGCCGGCGTCCTTCAGCGGGCGGTTCGCCACCACTCGCTTCTTCGCCGGGTCGTACTTCAGTGCCCACAGCTTGTTCGAGACGTAGTCGCCGTGCAGGTAGTGGCCGTCGAGGTCCGGCAGCTTCGGGCCGCGGTAGACGGTGCCGCCGGTGATCGACTTGCCCACGTCGTGGTGGTACTCCCAGATCGGCTCGATCATCGCCGGGTTCACGCCGACCGCCTTCGGGCCGAACGGGTGCAGACTCTCCCGTGGGTTCCAGCCGTAGTTGCCGCCGCGCGTGATGAGGTTGATTTCCTCGAACAGGTTCTGCCCCACGTCGCCGGCCCACAGTTGGCCGGACTTGCGGTCGAACGCGAACCGCCAGACGTTGCGAAGGCCGTAGGCCCAGATTTCGCCCTTCTTGTCGGCCTGCCCCGCGAACGGGTTGTCCTTCGGCACGGCGTAGTTCTTCCCCGAATCCTTGTGATCCACGTCGAGGCGGAGGATTTTGCCGAGCAGCACGTTCAAGTTCTGGCCGTTGCCGAACGGGTCATTGCCGTCGCCGCCGTCGCCGTGCGTGGTATACAGGTAGCCGTCGGGGCCGAAGGCGAGCGTGCCGCCGTTGTGGTTCCAGAACGGCTTCTGGAAGCGGATGATCTCCTCCTCCGAGTCCGGGTCGGCCTTGTTCGGGTCGTCCTTGCTGACGCGGAACCGGGAGATGACGTTGACCATCTTCTCCTTCTTCGGCGTGTAGAAGACGAAGAACTCGCCGTTCGTCTTGTACTGCGGGTGGAACGCGAGGCCGAGGAGTCCTTCCTCGTTTTGCTTGTCGATGTACTGCACGCGGTCCTGAATATCGAGGAACACCTTCGTCTCGGTCGCAGCCTGATCGTTCGGGAAGGCGTGAATGACGCCCTGCTCGGTCGCCACGAAGACGCGGTTGCTGCCGTCGTGGGCGTGCGTCAGCACGATCGGCCGCAGTTGCGTCGCACGGCCGGCGTCGTCGGTGTTGCTCCAGCCGGTCCACTTCAACTTCGGGAACGCGAGTTCCGCCCGGATCGGCAGCGGCGACTCGTCCACTTCCCAACCGGGGATCGTGGTCGAAATCTGCGACAGCGTGCCGGCCTTCAGGTCGGGCACGAGGATACTTTTGCCGTCGGCCGTCACGCGAATGTCGGCCGCCGTCTGGAAGCCTTCCGCGATCAGCACCGGCTTCTCGCCGGGCCGGGGGATGCCGTAGACCTTGCCGCCCTTGTAGTCGCTGACGAACAGCTGGCCGCGGTAATCCCAGGCGACGCCGTCGGCCCCGCCGAAGCCATCCGCGACCTTGTCGGCCGAGCCGTCGGCGATCTTCACGCGGTGCAGTGTGCCGGTGCCCATGTCGGCGAGCAGGAGGAACGACTCGCCATCGGTGGCGACGCCGTTGGGCGTGTGCAGGCCGGGGATCGTCTTCGCGTCGGCCATGGTCCGCACCGTGCCAGCCTTCGGCCCGCGGGCGTTGAACTGATACACGGCCCCGCCGGTGCCCATCTTGTCGCCGGAGTCGGTGACGAAGATCGAGCCGCTGCGTTCCTCGACGGCGAGATCGTTCAGGAAGATCGGCGGCGTCGGGAACGCATCGGCCGCCACGTACACGGTCGGCTTACCATCGCGGCCGATCTTCCAGACACGGGTCTTGTCGGCCACGTAGAGGGCCTTGTTGTACGCGACGATCCCCTTTGGGTCGTCGAGGCCGGTGGCGAACGGCACAGCCTGCCC
>JBBQCQ010000433.1:0-4383 GCA_038318835.1 Gemmatales bacterium
CGTAAAGCGCAGTTGCCCACTCAGCCGGCCAGCCGCTCCCCATTGCGACTCGAACTGCCCCGAGACACGGCCGTTGCCGACCATGCCGACGATATCGCGGACGACGAACTGACTGCTGCCGGTGCGGACCGTGACCGTGAACGGCAACCGCAGGTCGCCGACCGTCAGGCCGGCCAACTGCCCGCTCGTCATGCTCAGGGTGCCGGTCGCGCGGAACTCGGGGTAGAGCTTACCCCGCACGGTTAGCGACACGCCGCCCTGCACGAGGTCGGGTCGGGCGGTGAAGGCCTTGAGGAAGCGACTCACTTCGGCCCGATCGACGTCGAGGCGGAAGAAGTTCCGGGCGGGGTCGCGCAGGCTGGCCCGCACGCGGGCGTGAACCGTGCCGCCGGCAATCGGGCCAGTCGCGTCGGCCAACTCGAACTGGCCGTTCCGCAGCAACACGCGGCCGCCGAACTCGGGGATGAGTCGTTCGCCGCCATAGCCCAGGTCTCGCACGGCGTAGCGGCCGCTGCCTTCGGTCAAGTCGTCGGAATACTCGAAGGTCAGGTCGAACCGGCCACGAAGTGGCACCCCGCGAAGGCGGAGGGCCTCCGTCAGCCGTGCGAGGCTGATGTTGCGGATCGTCAGCTTGCTCCTCATGTCGTCGGCCGGGGCGGCGGGCTTCTCCGTTGCGGTCGGGTAGCGGCCGTTCACGTCGAACGAACCGCCGAGCGTCTTGCCCTTCAGCTTGTACTCCAGCCCCTTGTCGTCGAGCGAGAGCGTTCCTTCCAATTCGTTGGCCGGGATGCCCTGCACGGTCAATTTCTGGGCTTCAAGATTCAGTTTGGCCGTCAGCGAGCGTTGTTCGTTCGGCTTCGCGACCGGGATCGTGCCGGCGACTTTGCCCGTCACTTGCCCGGTGACTCGGACGGGAATCTTGGGGAAGACGGCCCCGACCGCCTTCGCATCGATCTCGGTGAAGGTGAGGGCGAACGCCCCCTTCTGGTCGGCCTTCAGCGGCACGTCGGCCGAGCCGCTGAGCTTACCGCGGAACAACTCGGCGTCGAGGCCGGTCACGGTGAATTTCTCCGGCGTGACGGACCACTTCGCCACGAACTTCTTGCCCGGCACATCGCCGACGATCAGGTCGTTCGCCGAGATGCTGCCCGACGCCGCGTATGCGAACGGCATCAGGGTGCCGCTCGCAGTCGATTCCGTTTCGAGCTTGCCCTTCACCGCGACCGGGATGGCCAGTTCTGGCACGAGCTTCTGCAACTCGCTGACTTCCTGCGGCTTCGTGCGAAGGGTCGCGGCGAACGGGTACTTGCCGGTCAGGGTCAGCGTGCCGTCGCCCGCCAACGGGATGCCCTCGACGACGGCCGACACGTCGGCCAGGCGGGCCACGCCGTCCTTCACGGCCACCTTCACTTTCGGGTTCCGCACCGTGCGCTCGTAGATCGTCAGTTGGTCGGACGCCAGTTCGGCAGACGCCACCCACGTCGCGGGGTCTTGCAGTGTGTTGATCGCGGCCCGGAACTGAGCCTTCCCGCTGACCGGCCCCGACGCGGGCACGCCACCGGGGACGGCCTTTAGGAGTTCGCCGAGCGGGATGTTCGCCAGCGTGAGGTCGGCCGTCACGTCGCCGGGGGGTTCGATGGCAGCCGTCGCGGTGCCGCGAAGTTCCCCCGGCTTGCCGGCCGGGTCAGGAGGCGGGAAGGTGCCTTGCAGTTCCGTGAGAGTGAGTTTGCCATCGACATACACGACCTGGGCCGACACGCCGCGGAGGTGAAGCCCTTCAAGTTCGAGATCGTTCGACACAACGGTCCCGCGAATGGTGTAGGCGTTCGCCGCGGTCGCGTCGTCGAGGTTCACGGTAATGCTCGCCTTCACCGTGACCTTGCCGCCGATCTTGTACCCGATCTTCACCTGAGTCTTCTCGATCAGCTCGCCGATGTTCACGTCTTGCAGCGTGATCGCGGCCGTCACCGTCTGCGGCTTCTTGGCGGCGGGCTGAGCGGCCAGGTTGATCGCGGCGAGCCACCCCCAACCGGCCAGGAACAAAACGATTCGCGGAAGCATCAGTCCACCTCTTCAGTTCGAGCCGTCCTCTTCATCATCGTCTGCAGACGCGGGCGAATCCTTCCGACCCGTGTCGGGAAAATGCCGGCCGATACGGGTTCGCAAACCCAGTCGGAACGACCGGCGCATCCGTGCGATTGCCGTGCCACCAAACGAGGCTCTCGGCCGCCCACGAGTGGGTATCCGCCTGCGTATCCCACGCCAGCGGACTTGTGCGAAACGGCCGCGGTACTGCACAACGGAGAGAAATTCGACTTTGGCACACCGACTGCGTGTGTAATAGGTATCGCTAACTTCGCGTGAGGACGAACCGTGAAACTGACAGGCATAATCATCCTGATGATCGGCGTCGTGATGGGTGTCTTCACCCTCGGGCAGTACCTTCTCGCGTCCGGGTCGCAGTCGCCGGAGGCCCCAAACGCGGCCGCGCTGCCGATGATGCAGTTCCTGTTCGCCGGCATTGCCGCCGTGACGGGTGGGTTGCTCATGGTCTACGGCGGGTCCGGCCTCATCCGCAGCCGTAATCCGGCCATCCGCAACTGATCCCCGTCGAGGAACGATCCACAGCGGCCGGGAGGAAACTCCCGGCCGTTCGACGTTGGTGCGGCAGGTACCCTTGACCCGACCCCCCGCGGGCATTATCGTCCTGGCACGTCCCCTTCCGCGCACCCGAGGTCGCCGTGCCGATCCAGATGGAACTCCGCCGGATCATCAGTAGCGTGATCGACGACCACCACATCATCGTCTTGAAGGAAGTGGACGGCGACCGGGCGTTCCCCATCGTCATCGGCATCTTTGAAGTCGTGAGCATCGGCCGTCGCATTCGCGGCGAGCAAACGCCCCGCCCCCTGACGCACGACCTGATCCTGTCCGCCATCGAGAACCTCGGCGGCGAAGTCCAGGACGTGATGATTAGCGACCTGCGTGACCACACCTACTTCGCGAAGCTCCGCGTCCGGCAAGCCGGCGAGTTGGTGGAGATCGACTGCCGCCCGAGCGACGCGATTCCGATTGCCGTGACCGCGAAGGTGCCGATCTACGTGAACGAAGACGTGCTGGGCGACGCGCTGGACGAGTAACCTACTGCGCTTTCGGTTAATGCGTAGCGAGCGAACCGATCCCACGCTGGGGATTACGCTCAGCGGATTAAGTTGTACTGCTACACCGTTTCCGAAAGCGCTCTGGATAGCCGCCGGCAAGCCGGCGGCTATCTAACGGCCGACACATCCGCCGTCTGGCTTGCGGTCCAGGCTTCCACGGTGCCGATCGGCAGCCAGTACGATGCTTCGACGACCTGGAAGCCACCTTCCGCCGCCAGCCGGCCGACAACTTCGGTAATCTCGTACTCGCCCCGCGGCGACGGCGTCAGCGGGAAGTCGAACACCCGCTTCGGGAACAAGTAGCCGCCGATGTTCGCCAACTGCGGCGCGGCCAGGCCCGTCGGCTTCTCGATCACTTCGCGTAGCGTGCCGTCCGGGCTGCGGAACAGGATGCCGAAGCTCTCGGGTTCGCTCACCGCATGCGAGAGAATGCCCATCGGCACGGCGGCCAGCTTTGCGAGATCGCGGCGGCCGATCAGGTCGTCGCCGTTCAGCACCATCACCCGGTCGGATTGCACCTGCCCGCGGCAACTCATGAGCGCGTCGCCCGTGCCCCGCGGTTGCTCTTGCCGGACCGTCGCCCAGTTCTTCACGTGCGTCTGCGTTCGCAAATAGTCTTCCACCTGCTCGGCCAGGTAGTTCACCACCACCACGAGCCGATCGACTGGCGGTAGCGCGCCGATGATCCAGTCGAGGATCGGCCGGCCCTGCACCGGCAACAGCGGCTTCGGCGTCGTGAGTGTGTGCGGTTGCAGTCGCGTGCCCTTGCCCGCCGCCAGAATGATGCAATCCATCCGTTCCCCCGTGCGAAGTTCGTGCGGAACAGTTTACGGCGGCACGGGGGTCGCCGGCAGGGTTTCAACGTGTTCGGCGTCCCGTATCTTGTACTCTTGACCTCTCCTGTGTTCCGTAAAGTAGCATGATGTACGAACCCGAAAATCCGTCGACCGCAGTCAAGACCGTCGGCACGCTCGCGAATCGCAACTTCATCGGCCTGCTCATCGCGCAGTTCCTGGCGGCGTTCAACGATCAGGCCATCCACGCTTCGGCGATGTTCTTCGCCATCAACTCGCAAACCCTCACCGAACGCGACGCCATCTCGCTCATGCCGATCCTCTTTTACGCGCCGTGGGCCCTGTTCTCCACAATTGCCGGCTACCTCGCGGACCGATTCAGCAAGCGCGATTCGCTCGTCGTCTGGAAGGTCGCGGAAATCGCAATC
>JBBQCQ010000434.1:0-4383 GCA_038318835.1 Gemmatales bacterium
GTACCAGAAGACACTCGACGACAAGCAAAAGATCTGGGAGGCCGGGTTGCTCGACCAGAAGCCGACGGCGTGGACGGTGCTGACGCCGACGAAGGCCGTGTCGAAGGCCGGACCGACGCCGGGCGAGGCGAAGAAGGCGTCGAAACTCGACGTGCAAAAGGATGGCTCGATCCTCGTCAGTGGGCCGATCGAGAACACCGACGTGTACACGATCACCGCGGACGCGAAAGAGAAGACCCCGTTGACCGCGATGCGGCTCGAAGTTCTCGCCGACCCGTCGCTGCCGGCGAAGGGGCCGGGGCGTGCCCCGACGAACGGCAACTTCGTGCTGAATGAACTCAAGGTGAACCAGCGGCCGAAAGTCGATGAGGACGAAGCGAAGGCGAAGGCCGTGAAGTTGGCCACCCCGCTCGCGACGTTCCAGCAGGAGGGATTCCCGGTCGCCAACGCGGTCGACAACAACCCCACGACGGGCTGGGCAATCGCGCCCCAGTTCGGGGCCGATCAGGCGGCCGTCTTCCGTTTCCAGGGCGGCATCAAGGCCGAAGCCGGCGTCACGCTCACGTTTGTCCTCGACCAGCGGTACGGCAGCGGCCACACCATCGGGAAGTTCCGCCTGTCGGTGACGACGGACAAGAACCCGAAGTTGCAATCGCCGGTGCCCGCCGACCTGGCGAAGGTGCTCGACACGCCTCCGGAGAAGCGGACGGCCGCCGAGAAGGCCGACCTCCGCGGTCGCTACCTGGCCCAGGACCGCGAGCATCAGCGGTTGGCCGCCGACGCGGCGAAGGTGCCGCCGACCGACGCCCGCGTGCTGGGGGCACAAGACCTGACGTGGGCACTGCTGAACAGCCCGGCGTTCCTGTTCAACCGATAAGATTGCCCGGCTGGCCAGTGATCGGGCACTCGCTCCGCGAGTGCCCTGGACCACGTCGTATGAGCGACCACACAGGGCCGTTCCGGTCTCGGCGAGCGGATCGAGACCACGCTTCTTGAGCGTCCGATCCACGCTTATCAACACCGCTCGCGGGGACACGCCACGTTCGCTGGCGCGGCCGTAACTCACCTTCCGCATCACCCCCACCTCCGGGAACTCCAACAACGGCTCCCCGGCCCCTGAAACTCCGATTCGCCCGCCGTAGCGCATCCGGATGCACCCACGCCCGGAATGTTAAATTGCCCTCACACACCTGCCGACGGCACACCTTCGAGTCGCGTTCGTTCGCCGACGTGATCTACACCGAGGTGTGGACGAGCATGGGCCAGGAGGCCGAGCGCGAGGAGCGGCTGCGGAAGTTCGCCGGCTTCCAGGTGAACGCGAAGCTGCTGGCCACCGCCGAGAAGAGGTGTAAGGTGCTACACTGCCTCCCCGCCCACCGCGGTGAGGAGATCACCGACGAAGTCGTGGACGGCCCGCAGAGCGTCGTCTTCGACGAGGCCGAGAACCGCCTGCACGCCCAGAAGGCGCTGCTGGAGTGGCTGCTGAGCTGAGATGGCATTTCTGGGTAATAAGGGTGATTTGGGATAGCTTGGTCATTCTTGCCGTATCGACGCAGTATGGCATTTGTTCCGGCCAACGCGCTGTCAAATTTACAATTGGTGTAGCTCTTGCCGTGGCTTGTGGGTTAGGAAATAGTCATCATCTCCTCAGGCTTACCGTCCCTTAAGGTTTGACGGTTAAGAAATGAGGGCAAGATGGCTAACAAAATACTTCTGAACATCGCCGGGGAGGGCGAAGTCCCTGGCGTCCTCAACCAACAACCGCCGTTCGCCTTGCTGCCCGGTTGGGTTTCGACTACCATCCGCAACCCGCAGAAGACGATCTCTGAACTCGTTACCGAGGGACACGACTTCCTCATCTGCCCGAACGAACGCCTGTCGTTGGCCGATGAGTCGGTCGATGTCGTGTACACTAATAACGTCCGCATTGACGGCCGAACTTTCAAAGGGCCAACGCCGCAGTCGTCGGAGATCAAACGAATCCTCAAGCCCGGCGGTATTTGGATTCACGACGGCCGCGTGCGTTGGCGAAAGCCATGAATCGATTTCTCGAACTCTTCCGCCACGAAACCTCGCCGCCGCCAGGAAAAATCCACGCGGATGAGCGTTCAGCGTTGTTCCCGAGGGTCGTCGAATCCTCGCCTGTCTTAGAACTGTGGGCGGCCGGCCGAGCGATCCCAACAAGGGGTTCGTTCTTACTGCTCGGCGTCGCGACTTGGTCCGGCTACGACATGAAACTCTTGGAAGAAATCGAAGCTGCACGGCCGGATTCGGTAGGCGTCTTCGACATCGACGAGGCACAATCCGACGACTTTTCGGATCGCATCCCTGGTCTGGTCGGTGTCGCGCAAGGGCCTGTTGCGGGGTTGTGGAAGGACGGTCGGTTAATCGAGTTCGGGTCGGGTCATGATGCCCGCGAGATCGCTTTCCGAGCCTGTCACCTGAACCTTGACAAGATCGCGGATCGGCTCGATCCCTTCGGCCACGTGTCGAATCCAACCCAGTAGTAACCCACGCCGATCTACATCTCTTCAACCGCGTGTCGGATGCGGTAGAGCGTGCCCTTCGTGCGTTCGCCGCCGGGTTCGCCGACCCGCACGAAGCTTGTCTCCACGGCCAACCCCTCGGATTCGCACTGCCAGCGGAAGTTCCGCGAGGAGTTGCGGTCGGGGTCCGTCAAGAGGGCGGTGCCGCCGGGCGCGAGGACGGCCTTCAGGAACTTGGCCGTCGGCTCGACCATCCGCTGCTCGTACAGCACGTCACTCGCGAGAATGACCGGGAACGTCACCCCGGCCGGCGGCGACCGCAGGTCGAGCGGCAGACTGCGGGCGTTCGTGTGGCCGTTGAGCTTCGCATTCGACACGGCGAACTGCACCGCCATTTCGTCCAGGTCCGAGAACGTCACCCGCAGTCGGCAGGCGAGGGCGGCGATGCCACCGAGGCCGAGGCCGCAGCCGATTTCGAGCACGTCGAGTTCGCCATCGGCCCCACGCGGGTACTTCGCCCAGTCTTCGCGAAGGACGATCTTCGCGAGCATCCGACCGGCCGCCCACAGGTCGGTCCAGTATGGGATGTACGCGTCAGCCGCGTAGGCGTTCCGCACGCCGGGGTGGTCGAAGACTTTGTCGAGGCCGGACGGGCGTTCGAGGTAGAACGTCATACCTTCGAGCGTGACCTTTTCCTTGACCGTGTCTGCGACGGCGGCGGCGGGGGTGGAATGGAGTCGCGGTTCCGTCATTAAGGGTAATCCTCACCGCAGCCGCCCCACGGGTTGCAGCGGCAGATGCGCCAGGTGCCCTTCGCGGCCCCGACCACGGGGCCGTACTTGCGAACGGCCAGGATGAAGTATTCGCTGCACCCCGGCTCGAACCGGCACGTCGGCGGCAGCAGCGGCCGGATGAAGTGCTGATACCCGCGCACGAACAGGATCAGCACGCCGCCGGCGAGCAGGGCGGGGCCGTGCCACAGCCAGCGGATCATGCCTTCGGCTCCAGCTTCTTCGCCGCCTGGGCGGCGAGCTTCAAGAGCGACGTGCGGACCTCGTCCTGCGTCGGCTCTGGGCGACCGAACTTGGGGATGAGGATGAAGTCTACGCCGGCCGGCAGGTCGTGCTGGCTCAGGCGGAACGCCTCGCGGAACAGCCGCTTGTAGCGGTTGCGGACGACGGCGATGCCGACCTTCTTCGATACCGACACGCCGAGCCGCGGGTGGCCGAGAGTGTTCTCGCAGGCGTAGACGATTAGCACGCTGTCGGCACTCGACCGCTTACGGTCGTAGACGCGCTGGAACTCGGCCGGCGTCTTCAGTCGCCGCGACTGCGGGAACGGGAGCGGAGTCGTGAGGTTCATACCGTGTAGACCCCTCACGCCCACGCGACGTTCGCTCGGGGCGTCTGCGGATTCCGCTTCGCGAACTGTTCCATCAGTTCGTGGCTGAAGTCGTCCACGCCCTTCGGCACGACCACCTGGAAGACCAGGAACTGATCGCCGCCGGCGATGCCTTTGCCGCGCATACGGAGTTTGCTGCCGCTCGATGTACCGGGCGGCACCTTCACCGTCAGCCGGTCGCCGCCGACGGTGGGGACTTCGACGGCCGCCCCGGTGATCGCTTCGACCACGCTCAGCGGCACATCGATTTCCACATCATTGCCACTGCGCCGGAAGTACGGGTGCGGGGCGATCTGCACCTTCAGGTATACGTCAGCCGAGCCGGTGGCGCTCGCTGGCACGCGGAGCTTCTTGCCGTCCTCGATACCGGCCGGCACCTTCACCGTGATCTCGCGGCCGCCAACGTTGATGCTGAGCGACCCGCCGACCGCAGCCGTTTCGAACGGGATGGTCACATCCGTCTCGATGTCTTCCGGCGGTGGGGCGGCCCGTCGGC
>JBBQCQ010000435.1:0-4371 GCA_038318835.1 Gemmatales bacterium
CGGCCGTCAGGCCGGACGCGATCACCGTTTCCCGCTCTGTCTCGAAGGCAATCGAGATCGGCCGCATCTCGACTTTCTTATCGGCGGTCATGACGAAAACGAACGACCCCTTCTGCCCCGACTGCACGGCAGTGGACGGGACCAGCACGCTATCGGGGCGGTCCCGCAGGGTCAGCGTCACATCGACGAACTGCCCCGGCCAGAGCTTGTCGTCGAGGTTGGGAAACTCGGCTTTCAGCATCATGGTGCCGCTGCCAACGCTGACGGCGTTGTCGATGAACGCGAGCTTGCCAGCGATCGGCGACTCCCCGTCGCGGAGGGACACCGTCACGGTCAGCGGCCGCTCCCGCTGCGCCGCCGCCACGGCCGGGACTTCTAACTCCGGGAGCGCGAACGTCACGAAGATGGGGCGAACCTGGTGGATGACCACGAGCGGGTTCACCCCGTTCGCCTCGACGAGGTTGCCTTCGTTCACGAGCAACTCGCCCACGCGGCCGGCGAGCGGTGCCACGATGGTCGTGAAGCTCGCCTGAAGTTTCGCCGAGTCCAGGGCCGCCTGGTCGATGGCCATCGACGCCCGTGCGCTCGCGGCCATCGTCCGGGCGTTATCCAATTCGACGGCCGAGGTGGCTCCGACGCCGACTCTCTCGACGCGGTTCAGATCCGCATCGGCCCCGGTCAGCACGGCCCGACTCTTGGCCAGCGTCGCCTCGGCGAGTTTCACAGCCGCCTGGTACGGCCGCGGGTCGATGACGAGCAGCTTCTGATTCTTCTGGACGTATTCGCCTTCCTTGAACAGCACCTCGGTGAGTTGGCCCCCCACCCGAGGCCGGATGGAAACCGTGGCCGCCGACTTCACCGACCCGATGGTGTGAACCTGCACGGGTACGGTTCGCTTTTCACTGACGGCGACCGTCACGGGCGGTGGGAGGGCTTCCGACTTGGGTGTCGGCGGTTTCGTGCATCCGCCCGAAACGAGGCAGACCACCCCGAGGAGCGGGGACAGGTGTCGTCTCATCGTATCTCGCCAAAATTGCGGTCAGCGGGTAGGCTTGACCTTCACTATAGTCGGTCGGCGGGCGAATGGAGAGTGACTCGCGGCCGACCCGGCGAATTTCGGCGCACCCCAGTCGTATCGGCCGTTAGAATGACGACTCATCGACCCACCACGGGGTGCGGTGGTGTTGCCGATCCGGAGCACCGTATGCTGTACGCCCGCAGATTGTTCGTGACCCTCGTCGGGACGCTCCTGCTGGTCGGTTCGTCTTGGGCGGCCGACGACACCTTCGAGGCACAAGTCCGGCCGCTGTTGCTGAAGCACTGCGTATCGTGCCACGGGCCAGACAAACAGAAGGCCGGGCTGCGGCTCGACACGAAGGCCGGGTGGCAAGCCGGCGGCGAGAACGGCCCCGCGATCCTGCCGGGCCGACCCGACCAGAGTCTGGTCATTCGGGCGATCACCTCGACCGACGCCGACAAACGGATGCCGCCGAAGGGGAAGCTCTCGAAGGCCGAGATCGACGCGCTGACGGCGTGGGTCAAGGACGGTTCCCCGGACCCACGGGACGGCGGCCCGCCCCGCCTCGGCGGCGTGACGGTCGAGGAGGCGAAGCGATGGTGGGCCTTCCAGCCGGTTCGCCGGCCGACGGTTCCCAGCAGTGCGTTCACCAACCCCGTCGATGCGTTCCTCGCTGCAAGGCTCGCCGAACGCCAATTGTCGTTCTCGCCCGCGGCCGACAAGCGGACGCTCCTCCGCCGTGTGACCTACGACCTGACCGGCCTTCCGCCGACGCCAGACAATGTGGACGCCTTCGTGAAGGATGCCACCCCAGGAGCATTCGCGAAGGTCGTGGACCGACTGCTCGCCAGCCCGCACTACGGCGAACGGTGGGGCCGCCACTGGCTCGACCTGGTGCGATACGCCGACACCGCCGGCGAGAACAGCGACCACCCCCTGCCCCACGCCTGGCGGTATCGCAACGGCGTGATCGACTCGTTCAACCGCGATCAGCCTTACGACGAATTCTTGCGCGAGCAGATCGCCGGCGACATCCTGGCCGCTCAGGGGCCGCCGGACCTGTACGCCCGGCGGGTCATCGCCACTGGCTATCTGGCCGTGGCTCGGCGGTTCGACCACGACAGCGACAAGTCGATGCATCTGACGCACGAAGACGGCATCGACACGCTCGGCAAGGCGTTCCTCGGCCTGACGCTCGGCTGTGCCCGCTGCCACGACCACAAGTATGACGCCATCACCGCCCGCGACTACTACGCCCTCTACGGCATCTTCGCGAGTACGAAGTTCGCCTCCCCCGGCTGCGAAGCCCGCCAGCAACCCCTCGACCTCGTGCCGCTGTTGCCGCCGGCCGAATGGGACCGCGTGGTGAAGCCGCACCGCGATCAGATCGCGGCGATCGACACCCGAATTCGAGCAAAGCAAGAGTTGACGGACGCCAATCTGCGCCGCCTGAAAGCACTCTTCGCCACGACGTCGCAACCCCTCACAGCGGGGGAAATCGCCGACGGCGGCGAGCAGGCGTTCGAGAAACTGCCGGCCGAAGTTTCCGTGAAGGCCGGCGAGTTGGTGCAGTTGTCGGTGACGCCGCTGAAGAACCACGGGGCCGATACGACGCTCGTCGAGTGGGAGATCGCGGAAGTTGGCGGGCAAGGTCGGCGATGGAACGCGACGGCCGATCTGGTCGACGACCTACTAGCCGGGAACCCGCACGCCGACCGGCACGGGAACAAGTCGGTGTGGTGGCTGTTCGACGCGCGATCCGGCCCGCGGTTGCTGCCGGAGGCGGTACGAGACATTTCCGGGAAGGCCGGGTTGGACGCCTGGCGGAACGGCGAGACGCCATCCGTACTTGTGAACGCAGCGAAGGAAGCCGCGAGCGTGTGGACGAAACTGCCGGCCCGCTCGCTGTTCGTTCACCCTGCCCCGGACGGGACCGTGGCCATCGGCTGGCTCAGCCCGATCACGGGCAAGGTCAAGATCACCGGCCGCGTCCGCGATGCCCACCCCGCCGGCCCCGACGGCGTCGGCTGGAAGATCGAACACATCGCGAGGAACGTGTCGGCCGACCTGGCCGTGAGCGTGACCGAAGCCGTGGCCCGGCGGGAACTGGAACGAACGCGAGCGGAACTCGTGCGAACGATGCCGAAGCAGGAGGTGGCCTTCGCGGTGGTGGAAGGCCAACCGGCCGACGCCCGCGTTCATCTTCGCGGCGACCCCGAGAAACTCGGCGACCCTGTCCCGCGCCGCTGGCTCGAAGCACTCGGCGGCACCGCGATCCGCACGAAGACCGGCAGCGGCCGGCTTGACCTGGCGAACTGGATCGCGTCGAAGGACAACCCGCTGACGGCCCGCGTGATGGCCAATCGCATCTGGCTGCACCACTTCGGCAAGGGCATCGTGAAAACGCCGAACGACTTCGGCACCCGCGGCCTTGCCCCCACACACCCGGAGTTGCTCGACTGGCTCGCGGCCGAGTTCGTCGAGAAGGGTTGGAGCGTCAAAGCCCTGCACCGGACGATGCTGCTCTCGGCCGCCTACCAGCAGGCCGGTGCGTTCCGGACCGATGCCTCCGCGGTGGACGCCGGCAACGATCTGTACTGGCGGTTCGACCGCCGCCGCCTGAGTGCGGAGGAGATCCGCGACGGCCTGCTCGCCGTCAGCGGGCAACTCGACCGCAAGCCGGGCGAGGCCCACCCCATCCCGCCGGAGTCGGCGTGGACGTACACCCAGCACGTGCCGTTCGGCACCTTCTACGACACCGACAAGCGGAGCGTGTACCTGATCCAGGTCCGCAACCGCCGGCACCCGTTCCTCGGCCTGTTCGACGGGGCCGACCCGAACGCCAGCACCCCGCAGCGGCAAACGACCACCGTGCCGACGCAGGCGCTGTACTTCCTGAACGACCCGTTCTTCCACGCCCAGGCGGAGAAACTGGCCGGGCGGGTGACGGCCAGGCCCGCCGAGCGGGTGATTGAGTTGTTCCGCCTCGCGTTGCAACGCCCGCCGACGGACAAGGACCACGAGTTCGCCGACACCTTCCTCGCTCGGTATGGCAAGATGTTCGTCGACAAGCCCGACGCCGATACCGCCGCCTGGAACGCGCTCGCCCGCGTGCTGCTGGCGAGCAACGTGTTCCTCTTCGTGGAGTGAGCCATGTCCCCGCTCTCCCGCCGGGCGTTCGTTCGCTCATCGCTCGCCGGCTCTCTTCTATTCGGCGGGGTGCTGGGCGAATTGCTCGCAGCCGACACGTCCGACCCGCTCGCCGCGAAGAAGCCCCACTTCCCGGCGAAGGCGAAGTCGGTCATTTTCCTCTTCCTGAGCGGCGGAGTATCGCACGTCGATTCGTTCGACCC
>JBBQCQ010000436.1:0-4367 GCA_038318835.1 Gemmatales bacterium
GGGCGACAGTCTACCGGACGAAAAATGGTTTGTCAGGAGCAGTTCGGACGTGGTATGGCCCGCTCATCGGCGAATCCGCAGCCCGTGGCCCTTCAGCAACTCCTCGACTTCGTCCCGGGAAATCCAGGGCAGGTCGCCGGGCAGGGTGTGTTTGATCGCGCCCATCGCCGCGCCGAAGTCGAGGCCGCGCTCGAAGTCGCCGGCTAGGATGCCGTCGATGAGGCCGGCCGCGAGCGCGTCGCCGGCCCCGAGGCGGTCCACGATCTCGACTTCGTAGTCGGCCGTGGTGAAGAATTTGCCCTCAGTGAAGCCGACCGCGCCGAAGGTGTTCCGCCACACGAGCGGGGTGCTCCGACGGACGCCAGCGACCATCGTCATGCCGAAGGTGTCGATGAGCTTCGCGGCCACTTCGCCGAAGTCGCGGCCGGTGATGCCGAAGAGATGCTCGGCATCCGGCTCACTCGCAAGCAGCAGGTCGCACGAGCGGAGCAAATCGCGCATCGTGCGGCCGGCTTCTTCGCGCGTCCACAGTTTCGAGCGATAGTTCAGGTCGATGCTGGTGCGAAGGCCCGCCGTCTCCGCGGCCCGCAGGGCATCGCCGGTCACGGCCGCGGCACTTTCGCTGAGGGCCGGCGTGATGCCGGTGACGTGGAACCATTTCGCCCCGGTGAAGATCGTCGGCCAGTCGAACTCGCCGGGCTGCACGCGGGCGATGCTGGAATCCTTACGGTCGTACAGGATCGAACTCGCCCGCGGGGCCGCGCCGAATTCGAGGAAGTACAAGCCGCAGCGGCCGTCGTCGGCGAACGTCACCCGCGGATCGACGCCGGCTTCTCGCACGCGATTCGCGACGAGGCGGCCGAGGGGGTCGTTCGGCAGTCGCGACACCCACATGGCCGACCGACCGAGGCGGGCGAGGCCGACGGCGGTGTTCAGTTCCGCGCCGCCGATCTCGATGTCGAACGTGCGGGCCTGCTCGATCCGCTGGAAGTGCGGCGGGGCGAGGCGGACCATCGCTTCGCCGAAGGCGATCACGTCGGGCATGGCTGGGTTCAAGAGGTGTAGTTGTCGGGGAGCACGTTGACCTTGATCGCGTCCTTCTCCGGCTTCTTTTCCTGGTCGTCCTTTTTCGTCGCTGGCTCCTCGCCGAACTTGACGAAGTACTTGAAGTTGGCGATGGCGAGATTGTCGTTGGGCAACAGGGCTGCCCGGCGGACGCGGGTGCCGTTGACGCGGGTTCCGTTCGTGCTGCCCAGATCGCGGACGAGCACAAGCCCTTCGGTCTTCACGAGCACACAGTGCTGCTTCGAGACGCTCTTGTGGTCGATGAACAGATCGCAGTCCTCACTCCGGCCGACGAGCGTCAGGTCTTTGCTCAGGTCCAGAACCGGGCCGCCATCGACCGGAACGAGTCTCGCGCGCATGGGCGGATCACCTGAGGGCGTAAGGGGGACTACTCGCTATTGTTACTCGCCGGCCCGCGAAGTGCAATTCTCTTACCGCCGTTCGCGTCCTCCGGCGCAAGCTTTTGCCACTACCACTCCCCCGTCGGGTTCGCGGCCAGTCGGCCGGCCCGTTCGGCGAGGTGTCGAAGGTGGGCCGTCCGCTCCGGGAACGCGGCCAGATACGCCTCGGCCGTCGCGAAGTAGCGCGCCCAGGCATCTTTGGCGACGGCCCAGGCGTCCTTCGCGGCCTTCTCGGCGGGGCCGCGGGCGGGGTCGGCCGGCGGTGTGCGGTGCACGCGAATGCCCGCCCGTTCGGCCTGTTCGTGCTTGCACACGGCCAGGAAGTACGCGACCTCGGCCGTGGCCACCGGCACTACGAGCGTGTCCTCGATCAGTTGGAACTCCGCTCCGCCCTTACGCCAGTACTGATCGACGGCCTGTTCAGCGGCCGGCAGGTTCGCCTGGTTCTGAGGCAATCGGGCCGCCGACAACATCTGGAAGAGCTTGTTCGACTCTTGCGCCCACACGGCCAGCGCGTCTCCCGGCAGGGTCGTGCGGCGGGCACGGTCGCGGGCGGCGTTCAACTTTTGCTCGCGATCGACCATCGCCCGGATGACTTCATTGAACTGCCCGCGGGTGATCCGCTCGCGGGGGGCGTTCGCGTACACCCATTCCTGCATCCGGACGAAGTAGAGGTTGGTTAGCCGCGTCCGGACTTCCGTGGCGGTCAAGTCGGTCGGCGGGGCGAACAGTTCGAGCGGGACTTGCTGCAGTTTGCCGACCAGATCGAACAACCGCCGGTCCTTCGGCGTGGTGTCGATGCCGCCTTCCTCGACGGGCAGGAAAGCTTCCAGTGCCCGCGTGTAGCAGTACGGGTCTTGTGTCGCGGCCGGTGCCCAGATGCGGGCGGTCGGGCCGAGGAGCGTCAGCGTTTCCGGCACATCGCGGGAGAGCAACACGCCCACGTCGGCCGCGGTCTTCTGCTCCATTGCCTTCATCCGCGGCGGAATCGACGAGAAGTTGAAGGCCGCGTACACGGTCGCCGCCTTCACGTCGTCGGCCGACACGTCCCACGGCGTGTTCTTGTCGTCCCGCCACGGCTTGAGCTGGTCCGGGTTGGCGAGAATCTGGGTGAGCGTGCCGATGCTGCCGTTCGGGCCGGGGAACGGTTGGCCCCGCCACGGGTCGAAGAGCGCGATTTGTCCATCGGGCAGTCGCGCGCCGACGGCCCAGAAAGGCCCCTTCGTGGGCTTGCCGTTGGCCACGGTCTGGCTTATCGCCTGTTCCCGGTTCGGCGGGCCGATGAGGCAGCCGGGTAGGCCAATCTGCTGGAGGACGGCGAGGAAAGCGTAGGCCCGTTCGAGGCCGGTGCCATACCCGCGGATCAGCACGTACTGCGGCGGCAGCGGTTGCGTGAGCAGAGTGCCGTTCGGCGTGACGGTGCCGGCCTGGCGAAGGTAGACCTGGCGGCAGACCCAGTCGAAGCCGAACATCGCCTTCCGCTCGGCCGAGTGGTTGCCCAGGTCGAGCGAGCGCACCGCGTCGCGGAGGATCAGGCACTCGGTGAGGTACGAGGCGTCGAGCGAAGTGAACGTCGCGCTCGAGATTTCCTTCACCTCGTTCGGCGTCAGCCGCAGTTGCGTGGCAAGCGTCTTGACCGCGTCGGGGGCGAGCACGGGCAGTTGCTCGGCCGTCGGGTTGTTCGCCAGGTCGGCCGTCAGTTGCGCGATGGCTTGCCGTGCGCCGGCGATGTCCGGCTGCTTGCGGAGGGTGCTGCCCGCCGTCGGCCACGGGTCGCTCGTCGGTACCGGCGTCTGGCCATCGTCCGGGGCCGCGATCGGCTTGGTTTTCGTGGAACAGCCTACGAGCAGGAGGGAGAGTAGGAGGAGGGAACGACGCATGAGAACTCGCGGAAGTAGGGTCCGGTTATAGAGCCGCCCGCACTCGCAGGCACGCCTTCAGCAGCGTCGGCAGTTCGGCCAGCGGGATCATGTTCGGCCCGTCGCTCGGCGAGCGGTCGGGGTCGGGGTGCGTTTCCAGGAACAGCCCGTCGCACCCCGCGGCCACGGCCGCCTTCGCCAGCGGCGGCACCATCTTGCGATCGCCGCCGGTGCGGTCGCCGAGCGCGCCCGGGGTCTGTACGCTGTGGGTGCCGTCAAAGATCACTGGGGCGGTCGTTTCCTGCATCCACGGAATCGCCCGGAAGTCGTTGACGAGCAGGCCGTAGCCGAAGGTCGTGCCGCGTTCGGTCAGCAGCACGTTCGGGTTGCCGACTTCGGCGAGCTTGGCCACGACGTTTTTCATATCCCACGGGGCCATGAACTGCCCCTTCTTCACGTTCACCACGCGGCCGGTTTTGCCGGCGGCTTCCAGCAGGTCGGTCTGCCGGGCGAGGAACGCGGGAATCTGCAATACGTCGATGACCTCCGCGGCCGGGGCACAATGGCCGACCTCGTGAACGTCGGTCGTCACCGGGAAGCCGAAGGCGTTCTTCACGTCTTCCAGCACGCGAATGCCGGCTTCGAGGCCGACGCCGCGGAACGACTTCCCCGAACTACGATTCGCCTTGTCGAACGACGCCTTGAACACGACCGCAATCTTCAACTCGTCCGCGATCGTCCGCAACGCCTCGGCGATCGCGAGTGTGTGGTCGCGACTCTCGATGACGCACGGCCCCAGAATGAACAGCAGGGGCGTGCCGCCGCCGACCGAGTGCGGGCCAACAGTGACGGTCCGTGTCATGGGCATTCTCCGGGGGGTATGGGGATAGGGTATGGCCGGAATTCGGGTTTGGCGGGTATCGGGTCTCGGGTGTCGCGGGGGGAACGCCAACTGTTTTGCGCGCAAACCCGCGACCCCAAACCCGCCCAACCCCGTCTGCTAAAACAGCTCTCCCGTGGTTAGAACCACGCTGGGAAAGTC
>JBBQCQ010000437.1:0-4362 GCA_038318835.1 Gemmatales bacterium
GTTCCGGCCCTCGCGGCCAATGATGCGACCCTTCATGTCGTCGGAGGGGATGTCCACAGTGCTGACGGTCGTGTCGGCCGTGTGGTCGGCGGCACTTCGCTGGATGGCCGTGATGATGATCTCGCGGGCCTTCCCCTCGGCCGTTTGCTTGATCTGCTTCTCGTGCTGCTGCAAGCGGATTGCGACCTCGCCGGTCAGTTGCCGTTCGAGGCGGTCGAACAAGAGCTTCTCGGCGTTCTCGCGGCTGAGGCCGGTGATGTGCTGGAGTTTCTTCATCTCCTCTTCGAGCAGGGCATCGAGTTCCTTGCCCTTTCGGTCGAGCACCGCCGACTTCTCGGCGATCTTCTTCTGAAGGAGTTCGAGTTGCTGATCTTTCTTGTTCAAATCCTTCTGCTTGTCCGAAAGGAAGTCTTCGCGCTTCTCGACGCGGCGTTCGTTCTCGCGGAGTTCGGTGCGGAGGCGTTCGATGTCACGGGTGAGTTCCTCGCGACGGCGGAAGGTGTCTTCCTTGGCGCGCAGTTCCCCGTCCTTCACGATCCGTTCGGATTCGCGATTAGCCCGGTCGATAATTTCCTGCGCCTGAGCCTCGGCCGAGCGAATCGCGGGGCCGCCGGCGGTTTTGTTCAGGCCTTTCGTCACGAAGAACGTCACGCCCACGCCGACCAACAGGGCGACGAGGGCGGCAATAATCATGTCTGGCCTGCGGGCCAGTCCTTTCGGGGTGGCCCACTGCGCTCGGCGTAGTCCGGGGGATGCCTTTCCTCGGCGGTCACGTTCTATGGGTGTCAATCCCGCACGCGGCGGGTCCGAGCGACAACGGGCGGTGGAGGAATCTATAGTTTCCGGCGCGGTCGCACCGGCATCGGGCCTATTATGCGGACGGTGCGAGCGTTACTCAATGAGAAACTGCCGGCGGCTACTTTGTGGGCAATCCGGCGAGCAGTTTCATGAAGTCGTCGCGGTCGCGGAGCGGGAGCAGGTCGTCGCTCTTGACCAGCCGGGCCGCGTCCTGGAAGCCGGCGGCCACCGCCTTGAGGAGCAGTTCCATCGCGCGGTTGGCGTACTCGGTTTTCTTCGCGTCGATCTTGGTGCTGGCGAAGGCGTACAGACGGGCGAGGTTGTAGCCGTGGCCGGGGTTCTTGCTCTCGATCTTCGAGAGCTCGTCCACCTCGGCCATCGCTTCGGCCACCTGCCCGACTCGCAGCCGGGTGTTGGCCCGGTCGAACCGGCAGCCGTCGCGCATCTCCGGTGGGCCGATCTCCAGCGCCTTCTCGCGGTCGGGCAGAGCCTCGGCGAACCGGCCCAGGGAGTCCAGCGTGTCGGCGCGGCCGGCGTGACACTTGGCGAGCGCCCGCCGCGTGAGGAAGACCTGGCGGTCTTGCTCATGCGCTGCCGTCAGCGTGCGGATCGCCTTGCCGGCCCATTCGAGGCTGTCGGCCGGCGTCGGGCTGTCTTGTAGGAAGCTAGCGTAGAAGGAATAGCAGAGGCCGAGATCGACCTGATGCGGCAGGACGGTCGGGTTCTCGGCGACGAGTTTTTCGCCGTGGGCGATGGCTTTTTGGAACTGCTCGACCGCCTCGATTCGCCGGTCGAGCAGGCCCAGGACTTTGCCATAGTCGCGGTGGCAGGCCAGGGCGTCGATCTGATAAACCGGCAATGACGGGTATTTGGCCACGAGGTCGTTCAGCACGTCGAGCGCGTCCGGGAAGAGGGCAGCTCCCGCTTCCAGTTTCGCCCGGTCGTTCTGTTCGTCCCCCTGATCGTAGAGGAAGATGCCCAACTCGCGGGCGAGGTTGGCCGCCTGCTGCCGGTACCGACTGTCGGCGGGGAAGTCCGCGGCCAGTTGCTTCATACGGCCCAGCGCGAGCCGGTACTCGGCTTCGGACTCGGCCGGCTTCTTCGCCCGCCGGAGCGTGTACGCAAGCCCCCAGTGGCTGTTCGTGCAGTCGAGGTGGTACGCCTCGGAGTCCGGGTGCTCGTCCGCGAGTTTGGTCTGAATCGTGAGCGCGTCGCGGTAATACTTCTCGGCTCCCGCCCACTCGCTCTTGGCCCGCGTCACGTTCGCCATACCGATATAACTCCGGGCCAAACGCTGGCGATACGCGAGCTTTTCGGGGAAGTCGGCGACCAGCGATTGGAAGATCGCGAGCGCCTTGCCGTAGTGCGTCTCGGCCTCGGTGCGGTGGCCGGTGCTGCGGAGGTTGTTGCCCAGGTTCCAGTGGCTGAGGCCGGCGGCGTACTCGTATCGCGGCTCGTCGGGGAACTCGGCCGCGAGGCCCGCCCGGAGGTCGAGCGCGGCGCGGTCGCTGGCCTCGGCCTCGACCGTCAGGCCGAGCTTGTGCTGAATGATCGACAACTCGGCCGCACCTTCCGCCCGAATCTCGCGGGCCTCGGGCGAATCGCCTTTCGACTCCGCGAAGACTTCCCACTGCTTCTGAGCATTCCGCAGGATCGCCCGGTCAGTGTCCGACAACTTGTCCTTACTCCCGAGAAGCTGGCCCATCAGTTCGTCGGTGAACGACCTCAGCGCGGCGAGTGCCTGCCGGTTCGCCCGCTCGGCGGCCTTCCGCTGTTCCGTCTCGGCGGCCCTGGCCCGGCTCTCGCCCGCGGCGAACTCGCGGGCGGCCTTCTCGTTCTCGCGCGCCCGCACGAAGCCGAGGGACGTACCGACGACGCCGGCCACGAGCGAGAGAAACACGACCGACGCGGCGACGACCGGGCCGCGGTTCTTCCGCAGGAACTTCTTGAAGCGATACGCCCGGCTCGGCGGGTAGGCCAGCACGGCCTCACCGGCGAGGTAGCGTTGCACGTCGGCCGCGAAGCCGTTAGCAGAGTCGTACCGGCGGGTGCGGTCCTTCTCCAGGGCCTTCATCACGACGCAGTCGAGTTCGCCGCGGACGAGCTTGGCGAGTTGGGCCGGTTCGAGGTTGCGGTTCGCCGCGATGTTCGGCAGGGCGTCCGCGCGGCTCAACTTCGTACTCGGCCGGGGCGGGTCCAACTCGCGGACCATGCGGATCATTTCGTGGATCGCGCCGCGTTTGAACTGCTTGGCGTCGATCGGCGGCGAGCCGGTGAGCAGTTCGTAGAGGATCACGCCGAGGGCGTAGACGTCGGTGCGAGTGTCGATGTCTTGCGTGCCAGGGTCGGCCTGCTCCGGCGACATGTACGCCGGCGTGCCGACGACGAGGCCGGTGTCCAGGAAGCTCACGTCGGTCAGCTTCTGCTCGGTGGCCTTCGCCACGCCGAAGTCGATGACCTTCGGCACCGGCTTGCCGTCCACCTCGGTCACGAGGACGTTGCCCGGCTTCAGGTCGCGGTGAATGATCCCCTTCTGGTGCGCGTGCTGGACGGCCAAACAGACGGCGACGAACAGTTCGAGGCGGGCAGGCACGCTCAGGCGGTGGAAGTCGCAGTACCGCGTGAGCGGCACGCCGCGGACGAGTTCCATGACGAAGAACGGCATCCCCGTCGGCGTCGTTCCGCCGTCGTACACCCGCGCAATGTGCGGGTGATCCATCAGGGCCAGCGCCTGTCGCTCGGCCTCGAACCGGGCGACGACCGACCGCGAATCGGCCCCCGCCTTGATGAGCTTGACGGCCACATCCCGCCGCACCGGCTCCGTCTGACGGGCGAGGTACACCGACCCCATGCCGCCTTCGCCGATCAGTTCCACGAGCGTGTACTTGCCGGCGATGACAGTGCCGAGGTCGGTCCGCCCCGGCGGTGTGGCATCCATCGGCCCGGTGGCGTTCGGGTCGTGGGGGCCGGGCGTGGCCGAATCGTAAGGCGTGGTGTTGTCGTCGGGTGGGGGCACGGTTTCGCCTCACCGAGTGTGAGTGCAGGGAGGGGTTCCGCTCTATTTTGCGCCGCCGCAGGCGGAGACTCAACCGGAAATCGCGGCCGAAATTGGCGAGCCGAGCACCGTGAGGTGCCGGTGAATCGCCGGGTGTCGCAGATTCGCCCGGCACCTCACGGTGCTCGGCTCGCCAGCAATATAACGCCTGTTCCATCCCGGAGAGCGCGATGTCGGCCGTGAACCTCGACGACCCGTCCCTGTACATCAACCGCGAACTGAGCTGGCTCGAGTTCAACCGCCGCGTCCTCGAAGAAGCCCAGGACCCGACGGTGCCGCTGCTCGAGCGTGTGAAGTTCCACGCCATCTTCAGCAGTAACCTCGACGAGTTCTTCATGGTCCGCGTCGGCGGACTTCAGCAGAAGGTGCTGGCCGGCATCGCTCGTGGGTCCGGCGGCGACAAGCTCGCCCCGCACGTGCAACTCGAGCGCATCGCCGAGACGGTGAAGGGGCTAGTCGAGCAACAGTACGCGAGTTTGCAGAACGACATGCTGCCGGCCCTGCGCGAA
>JBBQCQ010000438.1:0-4361 GCA_038318835.1 Gemmatales bacterium
CCGCAGCCTACGCCACTTGGAGGGCGTCGTGATTGGCGAAGTGAACCAGCCGAATCAGCCGGTCATCACCATCGATAACTTCGACAAGTTCCTCGGCAAGTCGTTCGACGGTCCGCATCAGACGAAGTTCACGGTCACGTCTTACACAGTCGGCCCCGACGGCCGAGTGGTAGTGAAGGTTCATGCCGAGATGCCGCAGCAATGGCTCTTCCAGCAGCGGATGGGCGGCCGGGGGTGGAATGGAAACATTAACGACGACCTGAACATCAGCACCGTGCAAAACAAGTTGAAGTTCTCCGACGCCGCCAGCAAGGCGTGCCCGAATCCGCTGGCCCGATCGACGAGCTATTCCGGGTCGCAGTGGACGCAAACGTACGACGCGGAACTCCACTTCCCGAAGTCGGCCACGACCGGCCCGCCCGTGAAGGTCGTGCTGACCGGCACGCGCGTGGCCACGGTGGAAGTGCCCTTCGCAATGGAGAACGTGAAGCTGCCGTAATCACAAAAACGGCACGCGGACGACGCCCACGCACGCGACCAACTCCGCGTGCGTCAGCGGCCGGTCGGCCGGGAACAGGACGTAGCCGCCGGGTGAAGCCGAGCAGTCGAGCGTGACCTGTTGCGCGTTCGGCACCGTGAAGCCGTCGTCGGCGGGGATATGCCCGGTTACGAGTAAGTCGGCCCCCACCCGTTGCAGGAAGGTCGCCACCGTGGCCGCGTCGGTGTCGCGGCCCCACAACATGCCGTAGACCACGCCGCCGGGTTGCAGGTCCTTCGCCTCATACGCTTCTTGTTCGAGCTGACTCAGGCGGAAGCCGCCGAGGTGCTTGGCCGGGACGAGCGTGTGGCTCAGGAAGACGTGGTTCGGCGTGAGCAACCCGAGCGGACACGCCTGGAAGAGATCGAGGTACGTGCGATAAATCTCCGGCATCGCCGCCTGGCCGTAGGCCACGAGAACGCCGAGGCGGAACTGCTCGTTCAGGTCGGCGTCGCCCTTCAGAATTTTTCGCCCGGTCCACTGGCCCATCTCGTGGTTGCCCGGCAGATAGTGAACGCGATCCGGGAACTGCCCCTTCGCCACGGCGAACAGATCGACGACCTGGTGCGACTTCTCGCCGCCGTTGGGGTACGGGAACTTGCCGTGGATGAGTTCTTGCAGCACGAGGTGCCGTCGCGGGTGGTGCGCGAGGTCCGCGAGTTTCCACACCGCCTGGAAGTTCGGCACGTGGCCGTGCAGATCGCCGACCACGAGCACGTCGGCGCAGTTCTGCAACTGCACGAGGTGCCCAGTACGGCCGGGCGTGGATGTGACAAGATCGACGGCCCGGCGGAGAGTGGCCAACATGCGATCGGGCGGCGGCATGGGTCTGGCTTCCATCGAAATCGGAACGCGGAGCACGCGGGATTGGAACGCCGGATCAAAGGCAGGATAAAACGAATCCGATTTTTATTCTGATCCGGTTTTCATCCGGCGTTCCAATCCCGCGTGCTCCGCGTTCCGTTTTTAGTTTGTCACCTTCTATCGTCGCTCGTACTGGTTGCCCGGTCGGCGGCGGATGAGCTTCTTCAATTCTAATTGCATTAACGCCGATGTGAGGAGACTTATTGCCGCTCCCGTCAGGCGGGCGAGTTCGTCGGCGTGTTTCGCGGTGCCGGCGAGGGCGTCCCAGATCTGCTGCTGCACCGGGTCCAGGCCCACCGGCGCGGCCGGCGGCTCGAACAAGCTCGGCGTCGGATTGCCCGCGGTCGAGCGGCGGGGCGGGGCCGCGTCCGGCGGGGCGATGCCGCGGAGGTCTTCCAGGAGGTCGTCCGCACTACGAATCATCTTCGCCCCTTTGCGGATCAATTCCAGGCATCCGGCACTTGCCGGGCTATCCACCGGCCCCGGCACGACAAACACTTCCCGCCCCTGCTCGGCCGCGTGATCGACCGTGATGAGCGCGCCGCTCTTGATATTCGCTTCCACCACCACGATGGCCCGCGACAGGCCGCTGATGATGCGGTTGCGGGCCGGGAACATGCCCGGCTGCGGCGACACGGTCATCGGCGTCTCGGTGACGAGGCACCCCTGCTTCGCCACTTCGTCGGCCAGTTGCGTATGTTCCGGTGGGTAGATTTTCGCGAGGCCACCCGCAAGAACGGCAATCGTGCGGCCGCCGGCGTCGAGCGCGCCGCGGTGGGCGGCCCCGTCGATGCCGCGGGCAAGGCCCGAAACGACCGTCCACCCGGCACGGGCCAGGTCGGCGGCGATCCGCTCGGCCATCCGCTTGCCGTAGGCCGTGCAGGCCCGCGAGCCGACGATGCCTACCGCGTTCGCGTCGGCCGGCGTCAGCGTGCCGCGAAGGTACAAGAGCGCCGGCGGGCCGACGAGCGTGGTCAGCCGCGTCGGATACTCGGCATCGCCCAGCACGGCCGGCCGCACATCGTGCTTCGCGAGCAGGGCCAGTTCGGGCGTCACGTCCACGGTGCGGAACGCTTCGCGGAAGGAGCG
The DNA here is from genome assembly GCA_038318835.1 of Gemmatales bacterium. Taxonomy (GTDB): domain Bacteria; phylum Planctomycetota; class Planctomycetia; order Gemmatales; family Gemmataceae; genus Limnoglobus. The sequence continues at coordinate 2,492 of JBBQCQ010000438.1, forward strand.
GGCGAGCTTGTCGCCGATGAGCGGGATGCCGAGGAGTTGCGAGTACGTGGCGGCGAGGGCGGCGGCGGGCGAGCCGAAGTGGTCGAGCAACGCGGCCGTGAGCTTCGGCCCCAGACCGGGCACGAGGGTGAGTTTTAAGTGGTCGCGGAGGGTGGGAGAGAACCCGTCGAAAGCATCCTGATTCGAGCCGGCGACAGGCTCGGCCGGCATGGGGGTGACCGGGAAGGAGGCAGTGAAAAAATGGCCTCCGTGCCGTTCGCCCCTTCCGTGGGTGGCCCAATCTTAGGGGCGATTCCGGCAGGGGGCAACCACGAAATCCGAATGCGACGGCATCGCCTGAAAGGGGCGGGAGATACGGCGAAAAATTCCTCACGCCGCACCCACAAGTGTCGGGCACTCGCTCCGCGAGTGCCCCCAGAACCTCCCAGTAGAGGACTGGCTTCCGAGACCCGAAGCTCTTGGGGGCACTCGCGGAGCGAGTGCCCGACACTCGAACGAACCCGGCGACGGCACGCGTCTCCTAATCGGGTTGCGTTAGCGGCAGGCGGATCGTGAAGCAGCAGCCCTGGCCTTCTTCGCTCGTCAGCGTCAGTTCGCCGCCCTGCTCCTGCACGGTCTTGCGGCTCACGGGCAGGCCGAGGCCGGTGCCGCGGTTCCCCTTCGTGCTGATGAACGGCTTGAAGATGTCTTCCCGCAGTTCCGCCGGGATGCCGGGGCCGTTGTCGCGCACGTCGATGAGCACATTGCTGTCGGTCTTCCGCAAGTCGATCGTGACCGTCGCCCCATCGCGGCCTTCGAGGGCGTCGAGGGCGTTACTCACGAGGTTCAGGAGTGCCCGGTGAATGCCGTCCCCATCGCACGGCACGGGGGGGAAGTCAGCCGGCGGCGTGTACTGAAGCGCGACGTGCTTTTCGTTCGCCCGACCGCGGACCACGTCGAGCACATCGGCGATGAGGTCCGCGAGGTTCGACGGCTCGATGATCGGGTCGCGTTCCTTCGAGAAGCTGAGCATGTCCAGGATGAGGTCGTCGATGCGAGCCTGATTGCGCTCGACCAGCCCCCAGCCCTTCGCCAGCAACGGCGGGTCGTTCTCGGCCAGGGCCGTGCGAACCATGTCGCTGCCGAAGCGGACGCCCTGCATGATGTTCTTGATGTGGTGCGACATGCCGGCGATGGTCTGCCCGACGGCCGCCAATCGCTCGGCGTTCACCATCGCCTGATAGTACCGCGTCTCTTCCACGGCCAGCCCGGCCTGGTGGGCGATGGCCACGGCCAGGTGCAAATGATCCTCCGTGAACCGGGCCGCATCGGTGCCGGCCTGGGTATCGAGGAACAGCACGCCGACGGTCTCGTGACGGCCGCGCATCGGCACACAAATGACTTCCCGCAGCCGGTGTTTGCGGATGCTGGCCCCCTCGCGGAACCGTTCGTCGGCCCCGGCGTTCGCGATCAGGATGCCCGTCTGTTCCTTCAGCACGTAATCGACGATGGTGCGGCTGATGGTCACGTCGGCCTGATCGCGGCCGCGGGTCTTCACCGCCTTCGGCATCATTGCGCCGGTCTCCACGTCGCGCACCAGGAAACACCCCTGATCGGCGTCGGCCGTCCGCAGCACAAGTTCCATGATGCGGCCGAGGAGTTCGTCCACGTCAAGGATTTCGCTGACAGCGTTCGCGGCCTCGTACATGACCGCGAGGTTCGACAGTCGCGTTCGCAGCCAGGCCGTGTTCGCCTGCGTGGGGTCTTTCAGGAGCACGCTGCCGGCGTCGGCGGGCACGCGGCGGATGATGCCGGATAGCACGCCCGATTCCGGGTCCGGCGTCAGGTGAATGGCGGCCGACCCGGTGGACCCGTCGGTCGTGAACAGCAG
>JBBQCQ010000439.1:0-4351 GCA_038318835.1 Gemmatales bacterium
GACGAAGGCAATGGTCTCGCCGGCCTTCACCGTGAGGTTAACCGCGTTCAGCGTTGGCGTTTCGGTGCCGTGCGTATAGGCGAAGGTGACGTTGCGAAACTCGATCGTTTTGCTGTGTCGCGGCAGGACGGGACCGTCCGAATTCGTCGTGATCGTCGGCAGACGGTCGGCGAGGGCGAAGATGCGGTCCGAGGCGGCGGCCCCGGCCTGAATTTTCGTGTACACACTGGACAACTTCCGCACCGGGTCGGCGACGGCGATCAGTAGCGTGTAGAGTGTGAGCAATTCCGTGAACCCGATGGGGTCTTCGCCCCGCATGTTCATGCCCGCGATGCGGCGTTCCCCGGTGATGACGAGGTACGCCCCGGCCGTCAGTGCCAACCCGAGCGCGATGATGCCCAGCCACTCGATCATCGGCCCCGAGAAGGCGTCGATGTTCGACACCTGCTGTGCGCGGCGGGCGTACTGGTCGGCGGCCCGACGGAATCGGCGACGCTCGTAGGGTTCCATGGTGAACGCCTTCACAACACGGATGCCGTCGAACGACTCGCGGACAATCTGGTACAGGTCGGACATTCGCTCCAGCAGTTTCTTCGCCGCCCGCCGCATCATGCGGCTGAGTTTCGTCAGCATGACGAGCGCAAGCGGCACGAGGACGACGAAGACGAGCGTGAGTTGCCAAGAGATCACGCACGCCGCGATCAGGCAGGCAATTGCTTTGAGCGGTTCGACCACGAGCCGGCCATAGAGCGTCTTCATCCCCTGGCCGAGTTGCTCCACGTCGTTCGTCAGCCGCGACATGATCTCGGGCGTGCCGGCTTCGATAATTTGCTTCGTGTCTTGATGGATGAGCGAGCGGAACAGGCGGTTGCGAATATCGAACAGTGTGCGGTTGATGACATTACCGACCAGCACTTCCTGACCGAAGTCGAAGACGCCCTTGATGGCAACGCCGCCGACCACCGCAGCCATGATCCAGACGAACGTCTGGAAGCGGTCGTTCGGCAAAAAGCGGATCAACTGCATCTTCAGGAGCTGGTGCCAGTACAACTTCCGGTTGAGGTCCTTCTGCAACCCGAGCGTGTCGGCCAATCGTTTGTTGAGGCCCCGCTTCACGTTCTCACGATCGACCCACTTCGGGTCGTCTTCGACTTTTTCCAGATCCTCCTGCAGGTCTTTACGTTCCTTCTCCCGCTGGCGGGCCTCGTTCTCGAGGTGCACAATCTTTTCGTCCACCCACTGTTGCAACGTCTTGTTGTCGGCGAGGATCGTCAAGACCGCCCCGACGCTGGAAATATTGGCCCCCCAGAACACGGCGACCATCAGCGCGCAGAAGACCGATAAGATGAGTCGGGTCCGGTACACCCACGAGAACCTGAGCGAACGCACGAAACTACGCATAAAATTCGGTCGCTCCGTCGTCCCCGCCGAATACCTTCGCGATTCGTGCTTGTACCGTCTCTCGGGCAGAACCGACAAGGGCAATTCGTCTGCTTGTGCCGGGTGCGGCGAACGTTATGAACACGGAACTCATCCTAACCTGGCTCACGCTCCCGCCCGGCCCGTGGCCGCCGGACGACCGCACGCTTCTGGGCCTCCCCCCGGGACCGCCCGTGGTGCTGGACGTCGAACAGCGCGCCCTGGCACAGATGGAGAAGCTCCGGCCGCACCAACTGGTTCACCCAGACCTGGTCACGGAAGGCATGAACCGCCTCGCCCAGGCTCTAATCGGGCTAACGGAAGAAGCCACCCGGGTCGCCACGAGACCGGCCGACGCGGAGATCGTGCTGGACGCGGATAGGCTGGAGGAGAAGCCACGACCGCCGGTGGTGCTGGAAGCCGAGGTCGTGTCCGTGCCGCGAATCCTGAACGCGGTGACGGTCGAGAAACTGCCACGAAGGCCGCGGGTGCCGAAGGCGAGGAAGAAAAAGCGGCGAAAAGAACGCTCGCCCGCCGAGTCGGCCATCGACGTGCCGGCGGCGGAAATCGTGCCGCCCGGTACCACATACTCGCCGGCCGAGCGACGCAAGGCGTATCGCAAGCTTGCCGAGATGCGGCGGGTGATCCGCACGTGGGAGAAACTCCAGCCGTACTTCGCGGCCCCGTCCGAGGACTTGCTCACGCCGGGTGCAGTGTTCGGCTTCGTGGAATCGGTGAGAGACTGCCGCCGCACACTGGCGGTCGATGGCGATTCAAACTGGTTCGAGGAGCAGGGGGAACAGGTGCTTACGGTCGTCCGACAGCCGTTTTCGCTTGCGGTGTTTCGTTCGCTCGTGCTCAAACAGCGGCAGGAACTCGCGGCTGACTGGGCACTCACGACCGCCCACTTGCGCGGTCGATACCTTGGGCTTCGGGAGGAAGTTCATTGCTCGAAGCCGCGGAAGATGTGGGGATCGACGCCCCGTGCGGTCGTGCGGTGGCTGCGAACGAATCCAGAATGGATTTTGGGGGTGCTCGTCACGCTCGCGATGAGCGTGGCGTTCCTTCGGACGTTGTTCAAGTCATAACCGAACAGTTTGCTCAGTTGTCCTTCGTCAGGGCTGGCTTCTTGTCGACGGCGCGGTAAATCCAGCGTTCGCCGCCGAGGCCGCCGTTGTCCTCGCGCTTTACATCATCGACGGCGGGGTTAATGGTGTCGGTCGGCTTCTGAAAGTCGAGTTGGAGCGTCTTCACCTTGATAAGCTTCGAGCCATCCGGTTGCGGTTCTGCGAAGAGGCCGTCGGAAAGCCCGCTGACGTAGACGCTGAACTTGTTCGTCTTACTCGCCCGTGCCTGGACATCGGTCCAGATCGCCAGGCCGGATACATACCTGGGAAAGGAGTCCGGCTTCGTGACGGGGATCGGATTTTGCGTGATCTGCACCGTCGTAAGCAGGTTCATGATTTTTTCCGGGTCTTCGCGCTCGGCAATCGCCTTGAACACGGCCGGTTGTGGTTCGTCGAGGTGGGTCGTCAGCAAGTCCTTCGTCACCAACTCGAACTTTAAGGATGTAACCGCCTGCGGGTTCGGGGAGGTGTTGTAGATGCGGTAGACCATGTACCACGCCGTGACCATGCCCTTGCCGGGCACGTCCACGGTGATGATGCGGGGCGGGGCATACCGGAAGTGCAACGTCCAGTTGCCGGCTTTGTCGTTGGCGGCCGTCGCCGGCTCGACCGTGCGGAACGGGTCGCCGGCCTTCGGAGCCTGAGCCGTTACGGTGCGAGGGGCCATCAGGCCGAAGCCGAGCGCGAGAAGGATCAACAGATTCGTGCGAAGCGATCCGGGGGACATGCGAACCTCGGCCGTGGGAAGAAAGTATCCCGTTTCTCTGAGGTTAGCCGGTGTGAGAAGGGGGATCAAGAGAAACGGACACATTCTCGCCAGAACAGTCACCGGCGCGAGCGAAAAGCCCGCACCGGCCGTGGACTCGTATCAGTCGTGACAATGTCGAGGATTTTGCTGCTGCTTTGCCCCGGCGGGACCGCGGACCGTAAGCTTCAGGGTGACCGGAAAGTGGTCGCTATAGCCGCGTTGCGAATCGGGCATCTTCGCGGCTGTACTGCCGAACCGCCACGGCTCACGGCGAGTCGCCCCAACTCGCTTCAGGCCGTCGGTATAGGTCTGGATCGTGGTAGGGTCGCACGACCACCCCGTTTCGTCGAGCATCCCCCGCGACACGCAGATGTGGTCGTAGATCAGTGGTTTCTGATAGTAGAGCGTGCCGAACTTGTCGGCCGACTTTCCGGACATCAGGTCGAGCAAGAACGGGTTCTGCCCGCCGGCTTTGACCTTGGTCAGATCGCCCGTGGCGTGGAGCACATCGACAACTTCATCCGACTCGGGGGTGTCGTTGAAGTCGCCACAGAGCAGATAGTCGGTGTCCGCGTTCTTGTCGGCGATCTGCTTGAAGGCCGAGTAGATACCGCGGGCGTACTTCTCGCGGCCTTCCTCGCCACTGCTGCCGTCGCGTTGCGGAATCTTGGAGGTCCAGTGCGAAGCGACGATGCACAGGTCGTGATTGTTTACGAAGAGGTGCGTTTCCAAGATGCGCAACCGCGAGCCAAGCATTTTCGTGCGTTGTTGCGACAGCGGGAAGCGGCTGAGCACGCCCGGCGCGATGTGCCGACCGGCGTCGAGGTTCCGCATCGCGTACGACACGTACTTCATCTTCGGGTCGGTGATCTTGGCGTTCAGCGTCCCCTGGAGGAGTTCCAGTGCTCGCACGCTCTCGAGCTCCACGCACGCAATTAGGTCTGGCCCCTTGCCGTCGTTCATTTTCAAGAGCGTCGTGGCGAGGTGGTCGAGTTTCAGTTGCCGCATCTCGGCATTGTTAGCGAAAGCGTCGTCGTACTCCTTGTCCACGCTCTGG
>JBBQCQ010000440.1:0-4330 GCA_038318835.1 Gemmatales bacterium
CGGCGAGACGATGCTGCCGCGAACGGGCGGCGTGGCCGTGCCGAAGACGCTCGGCGACGACCGCTCGCCGACGGCCGACGAGGACCGCCTCGGCATGTTGGCCGAGTGGGTCGCGGCCCCGGATAACCTGTTCTTCGCGAAGGCGCAGGCGAACCGAGTCTGGTTCCACCTGCTCGGCCGTGGGCTTGTGGAGCCGGACGACGACTTCAAGGTGGCGAACCCGCCGTCGAACGCGGACCTTCTCGACCACCTCGCCGCCGAGTTCAAGGCCGGCGGCTTCCGGATCAAGCCGTTCGTGAAGACGATTCTGATGTCGCGGACGTACCAACTGAGCAGCAGCACGAACGACCGCAACGCCACCGACAGTTCGCACTTCTCGCACGCGCTCATTCAGCCGCTGGAAGCCGAGCAACTGCTGGACGGCGTGAGCCGGGTCTTCGGCGTAACTCCGCAGTTCGCTGGCTACCCGAGCGGGATGCGAGCCGGGGCGGTGCCGGCGATGTCCCAGGCCGGCACCGGCGGCCGCCGCGGAGCCGTGGCCATGAGCGAACGGTTCCTCCGCGTCTTCGGCAAGCCGGAACGCTTGCTGACGTGCGACTGCGAACGGAGCGAGGAAGCCGGACTGCTGCAGGCCTTCCAGATGATTAACGGCGAACAGATCAACGCCATGCTCCGCCGCGACGACAACCGCATCGGCAAGTTGCTCGACCAGAAGCTGACCGACGAGGAAGTGCTGGACGAACTGTACCTCGCGGCCCTGAGTCGCTTCCCGACGGAGTTGGAGAAGAGCAAACTGCTGACCTACGTCGGCTCGAAGAAGGACCGCCGCGCCGGGTGGGAAGACGTGACGTGGGGGCTGGTGAACGCGAAGGAGTTTCTGTTGCGGCGGTAGCCAGCCTTCTTGGCGAGCGGGGGGCGTCAGCCCCCTGATTCTCACACCGCAAAGACTAGAATCAGGGGGCTAACGCCCCCCGCTCGCCAAGATTGACGAGGGCGTAGGGTTGGAGACACATCATGCAACGCATCCCCCGCGACCTCGCCACCCGCTTCGCGTTCGACTGGCGGGACGAGCCGCTGCTCCGCGTACAGCCCGGCGAGTCGTTCGAGATCGAAACCTTCGACGCCAGCGTCGGCTACTTTCGCACGTCGGCCGATAAGGCCATTCCCGCGAAACGGCCGGGCTTCGATCGTTCGCCGCCGCTCGTCAACCCGATCGGCGGGCCGGTGTTCGTCGAAGGGGCCGAGAAGGGCGACACGCTCGTCGTTCACCTCGAAGCGATCACCGTCGACGACTATTCGTGGGTCGCCATCGGCCCGAAGCGCGGCCCACTCGGCGAATCGACCCGCTGGCCGGAACTGTCGGCCGACTACACCACGCGCATCTTTCGGCACACGCCCGGCCCCAGCGGCACCACCCTCGATGGCACCTTGCACTTCAACGACCGCATCTCGTGGCCGATCACGCCGTTCGTCGGCACCCTCGGCGTCTGCCCGGACCGCGAAGTCGTCACCAGCCTCGACGGGCAAGGCCCGTGGGGCGGCAACCTCGACATGCGCGATGCCGCCGTCGGCAACAGCATCTTCCTGCCCGTGGCCCACGCGGGTGCATTGTTCTACCTCGGAGATGTCCACGCCAGCCAGGGGGACACCGAGTTCACCGGCACCGCCGCCGAGACGAAGTCCACCGTCCGCCTGCGGCTGGAACTGCGGAAGGGCACGCGCGTGCCATACCTGCGGATCGAGAAGCCGGACGCGCTGATTGCGGTTCACGCCGACCGCCCGCTGGAAGTCGCAGTGGAAACGGCGACGACCCACCTCATGGACTGGCTCATCACCGAATACGGCTTCACGCCGACGGACGCGTACTGCCTGGTGAGTACCTGCCCGGACTTCCGCATCAACGTGTACCAGATGTGCAAGATTGGCAAACTGAGCTACGTCGCCGGCGCGGAAGTGCCGAAGCGTTACGCGACGGGGTACACCCCGGACGGGAGAAGGCGATGAAGGTGGCTCTGGCACAAATGCGGTGTGTGCCCGGCGATGTGCCGCAGAACACCCGGACGATGGTTCGGAACATCCGGGCGGCGGCCGACCGCGGGTGCGCAGTCGTCGTGCTGCCCGAGATGAGCGACACCGGGTACCACATGCCGACCATCGTGGCGACCGCCGCCACGTGGGACGGCGGGGCGTATGCCGCGGTCGCGGGGGCGGCAGCCGAACACAAGATCACGGTCGTCGCCGGCCTGTCGGAACGCGTCGGCGGCGACATTTACAACACGGTCGCCGTCCTCGGCCCCGGCGGCAAACTGGTGGCGAAGTATCGCAAGACGCACCTCATCACGGCGGAGCCGGTCTGCGAACAAAACTTCCTTCGCGCCGGTGACTGCCTCACGCTCTGCTCCGTCGGCGGGTTCACGGTCGGCCTCCTGACGTGCTACGACATCCGCTTCCCGGAAGTGGCTCGCCGGTTAGCGGTGGCCGGGGCCGAACTACTGATCGTGCCGGCCGCGTTCCCGCAGGCCCGCATCCGGCACTGGGAAGTGCTCGCGACGGCCCGCGCCATCGAGAACCAAGTGTACGTTGCGGCCGTCAACCGCGTCGGCGAGGACGCCGGCCTGACGTTCGGCGGCACAAGCCGCCTGTTCGACCCGGCCGGCACGCCGCTCGCGTCGGGCACGGAAGACGACGAGGTCTTGCTCGTCGGCGAAGTGTCGAAGGAGCGCTTGGCGGAGGTGCGCGACAAGCTGAAGGTCTACCGCGACCGGCGGGAGGACGTGTACGCCGCGCCGGTCGCCGGCCGCGAGGGCATCTAGGCCCGGACCGTTACCGCGAGGGCCACGGCCCCGCTGGAGTGATTCACGCGGTTGCGGCCGGCCTTCTTGGACCGATACAGGGCCGCGTCTGTCTCGGCGAGCAGGGTACAGGCGTCGGGCATCGTCGGCGTCAGCGAACCCACCCCCAGGCTCGCCGTCACCGGCCGTCGGTCCCACGACCCGCCGGCCACCGCCCGCCGGCACCGCTCCGCCACCACCATCGCGCCGGCGTAGTCGGTGTCGGGCAGAATGATCGCGAACTCCTCGCCGCCATACCGGGTGACCAGATCGGTCGTACGGGACACGGTCTGGAGGGCGGCCGCGACGGCCTTCAACACCTTGTCCCCGGCCGGGTGGCCGAAGGAATCGTTGAACGCCTTGAAGTGGTCCACGTCGAGCAGGATCAACGATAGAGGGCGGCCATGCCGGGCGGCCCGGTCGAACTCCTCGACCAACCGCTCGTTGAACGCCGCCCGGTTCTTCACGCCGGTCAGGCCATCGGTGATGGACAGAGCCTTCAGGCGGGTGTTTGCTTCTTCCAACTGCGACTGATATTCAAACATGCGGTTCTCGTATTCGACCTGATCGGTCACCTCGCGGACGATGATCGCGTGCAGGCCGGCCCCGCCGTTGGGCACCACCGACACGCGAATATCCACCGGCAACGACGATCCATCCTTGCGGCGGTACAGACGGCGGCCCAGGTCGCATCGGCCGTCGCGGGCGAGCTTCAATTCCAGGTCCTGAACGACGCCGGCGATCACGTCCGGCGGTTCGTCGGCCACTAGGTCGAACGGGGAGAGGGCGACGAACTCGGCCAGCGTGTACCCGAGCATGGCGAGCAGCGTGGCGTTGGCCTCGGCGATCCGCCGGGTGCCCGCATCGACCACGAACACGCCCTCGGCCAGCCGGTCCACGGTCGTGCGGAACTTGGCCTCGCTCGCCCGCAAGGCATCAGCGACCTGCTTGCGGGCGGTCACGTCCTGAATCTGCGATACGAAGTACAGCGGTTCACCGGCCACCCCGCGGATGAGCGAGACGGCCAGCAGGACGTAGACGGTCCGCCCGTCATTGTGGACGTACCGCTTCTCCATCTGGTAGGTGGTTAGTTCCCCGGCCACCACGCGGCGGACTTGATCCAGGTCGTTGTACAGGTCGTCCGGGTGGGTGATCGCCTGGAAGTCGGTGACCAGCAGTTCCTCGGGCGTGTACCCGACGATGTCGCACAGTGCCCGGTTGACCCGCACCCACCGCCCGTCCAGTGCGACCACGGCCATGCCGATGGCGGCGTCCTCGAACGCGTTGCGGAACCGCTCCTCGCTCTCCCGCAGGGTGGCTTCCAGTTTCCGACGTTCGGCCACCTCGGCCGCCAGGGCGGCGACCTGACGGCGGACGGCGAGTTGCGTCACCACCTGCCTGGCGAGCACCCGGAGGGCGTCGCACTGGTCCGGCGTCAGGCTGCGGGGCGTGCAGTGCGAGTTGAACACGTTGGGTTACCCGCAGGCGGCGTTGCTCAC
>JBBQCQ010000441.1:0-4324 GCA_038318835.1 Gemmatales bacterium
GTCCTCGGACTGGGGCGGGGTGATTGCCAACTATTTCCCCCCGCCCCCTGCGGGTGCTCGGCTCGCCAAGATTCTGCACTTCGGCCGGGAAAGACCGCACGTGAAACCGAAGATCGTCGGCCTCGGCGAAATCTTGTGGGACATGCTGCCGGCCGGGCCACAGATGGGCGGCGCGCCGGCGAACTTCAGCTTCCACGCCCGCCAACTCGGGGCCGACGCCCGGCCGATCACGCGAATCGGTCGCGACACGCTCGGTGACGAAATCCTCGCCCGCCTGCGCGACCTCGGCGTGCCGACCGACTGCGTGGAAGTCGATGCTGACCGGCCGACCGGCACGGTGACGGTCGAAGTCGTCGAGGGGGAACCGCGGTACACGATCCACGAGAATGCGGCGTGGGACCACCTCCGCGGCGAAGCCGCCGCCCGCGATGCCGTGAGCGCGGCCGACGCTATCTGCTTCGGGAGCCTCGCGCAGCGGCACGAAGACTCACGCGCCGCGATTCGCGCACTGCTGGCCGCCGTGCCGCCGACGACGCTCCGCGTCTTCGACGTGAACCTGCGGCAGACTTATTTCTCGCGGTCGATCATTGAGGAATCGTTGCAGTTGGCCGACGTGCTGAAGTTGAACGAAACCGAATTGCCACGGCTCGGCGAGATGTTCGGCCTGACCGGGGACGATCGCGAGTGGATCGCACAACTGGCGGGCCGATTCGCGTTGCGGGCCATCGCCTTCACCCGCGGTGGCCACGGCAGCCTGCTGTTCCGCGATGGCGAATGGGCCGACCATCCCGGCGTGCCGGCGACGGTGGTGGACACCATCGGGGCGGGCGATTCCTTCACCGCCGCGCTGACGCTCGGCCTGCTCGCCGGGTGGGAGCTTTCCACGATCAATCAGCAGGTCAACGACATCGCCGCCCACGTGGTGTCGCATGCCGGGGCCACGCCGAAACTGCCGGACGCGGCGTGCCAACCGTTCTGGGCCGCCTGGCCCAAGTGACAACCCGCCGTCACCGAAACAGGGCGTACCCGTACACGCCTGTGAAGAACACGAACAACACCGTCAGCAGGTGATACCCGGCCGTCAGCCACCACGCGGTGAGGTGAACCTTCACGTCGAACACGGCCTGGAGCAAGAGCCGCACGCCCCAGAAAAGGAAGCCGTACAGGCACACCGCCTTCGCCAGCCGCGACCCGCCGGCGAGTTCGTCGGCACACAGTAGGCTGATCCCGCCGAGGGCGACGATGCCCAGCACCACGTACCCGCCGTAGGTCCAGTACATCTGGCGGTGCAGCACCGGCAGTACCGCCAGGTCTTGCTTCCAGTTCAGTCGCAGCGGCACGAGCGACGACGCCACGAGCACCGACAGTTGCGCGAGGCCGGCTGCGCGAATGAGATCGACGAGTGGAATGTCCACGGCGAACTCCGGTCAGGACGCGCCGAGCGCGTCGAGGAAGGGGACCACCACGCGGCGGACGAACAGCGGGTGGAATAGGCCGTAGGCCGGGCCGACGACGACGAGGGCAGTGAACGCCCGGCCACGCCACCCGTCGCCGAGGCCGAGCGACCGGCCGACGCGGGACCGGTCAACGACGACGGCCAACCCCTGAGTCACGAAGTAGAGCGTCGGCCCGCCGTACCCGCCCTCGGCCGGCACCGAGATGATGAGATCGTGGACGATGCCGCTGACCAGGAAGCCGACCGCCAGGCCGCCCCGCGGGCCGAGTCGCCGGGACAGTGGGCGGAACAGGAAGCGATGGGTCAGATCGCGGAACGCGGTGTTCCACCGCCGGCCCCAGAAGTCGGTCACGCTCACGGACAGGACCGGCCAGTGCATGAGCGGCCGAGCGTCCACGCCGTTCCTTCGCCAGACGCAACTCAACAGGTGGAACGTGCCGAAGTGCAACAGGAAGACCAGCCCGACCATGCCGATCCACCCGCGTAGCAACAACTCGTCGGCCGGGAGCAGCGGCACGATCACCCAGACGAGCACGACACCGAGGCCGAGTTTCGCCGTCGCGAACGCCCACTCGCCGAGGTTGGGGCGGCGATTCGCGGGAAGCGGTCGCGGATCGAGGAAGGCGTTCGCGTCCATCCCTGGCCAGCCGAACAGATACGCGGCCTGCCGCCACCCGCTCGCCGAACCGCTCGACTTCGCCCAGGTGAGGATCTTGCAAACCGCGAACAGCCCCACGGCAATCGCCCACATCACCACCCATGGCCCGTCGATCGGTCGCATCGTTCCCCCTGGGCTATCAACCCAGAAGGTCGGTCGCCAACAACGACGCGAACGCTCCGGGGATGTGTGACACCCCGCCGTCACCGGAACCGGGCGTACTCGTACACGCTCACACACTGCCGGGGCCGGCCGGCCGGTGATACCGGAACGTCAACGACCGCGTGACGACCCATCCGCCCGGCAACTCGGTCTCGCCGAATTCCACGTTCACCGGTCGCAACTGCCCGACGTTGGTGGCGGTGTTCACGCAGGCAATCGCTACACGGTACAGGTTCTCCCGCATCGGCGCGGTCAGGTGCTGCCCCTGCATTCGGAGGGCGTCGTACTTCATGATTCGGTAGAGGCGGTTGATGGAGCAATTCTGCCAGCGGTTCTTGTTGTCGTAGAATCGGACCCGATCGTCGTCCGTGTGGGGCAAGTGCCGCAGGAGCACGGCAGGAAAATCTTGCCGCCGGACACCGACCTGTTCGAGGGCGTCGTACAGGTCCAAATCGACGTCGCCATAACCCTGATACGTCTCGTCGAACCCTCCCACTCGCTCGAAGTCGGCCCGCGTGCAGACGAATGTGCCCCACGTGCCCCAATCATCAAGCCGGTCGGGCCGATAGTAGTGTCCGGGCCGCAGATGTGGTACGACCGCCAAGGCAAACGACGGGTCGAACAGAATATCGGCGTCGCAGAAGCACAGCCATTCGGCAACGGCGGCCCGAGCGCCCACATTCCGGGAGCGAGCCTGATCGTAGTGAGTATTACCTTGTTCGCGGACGACCCGAACGCCGGGGTGGGTGGCCTCGACCCAATCCCCGCACGCGTCCGGACAAGAATAATCCACCACCACGACGGAACTGTCCGACTGGGCGACGACCGATCCGAGGGTTTGTCGGAGGTGAGTTAGCCGGCCCATGCACGTGGTGATGAAACAAAGGGTACTCATGGGAACCGTGCCCTCTCCACTGTGCTGGTGGGCCGAGATTGCACCAAGACACCATCGTTTGGGCAAGAAGATTCCGAATAGACCGACTGCGTCACTTCCGGTATTGTTCGTCGGTGACGGGTTCCAGCCAGTCGGCGGTTTTGCCGTCGAGCTTCTCCTGGACGGCGGTGTGAGTCATCGCCGAGGTTGGCGTTGCCCCGTGCCAGTGTTTGACGTGCGGCGGGAACCAGACCACATCGCCCGGCCGAATCTCTTCGACCGGGCCACCGTCGATCTGTGCCCACCCGCAACCGGCCGTAACCAGGATCGTCTGGCCGAGCGGGTGCGTGTGCCAGGCCGTGCGGGCACCCGGCTCGAAGGACACGCTAGCGATCACCACCCGTGCCGGGGCGACTGCGTCCCATAACGGGTCGATCCGCACCGTGCCCGTGAAGTAGTCCGTAGGGCCTGTGCCCGACGGACGCGATCCGCTTCGCCGGATTTCCATCTGTTGCCCCTCGCGTTACTGAGCAGCCTTCACGTCGTAGCAGTACATCATGTTTTGATCGCGGACGTACAACTTGCCGTCGGCGATGACCGGGTGCGGCCAGCTCTGCGGGTGCGACCGCTGGTCGGCCGGCGGCAGCTTGAACGACGATACCACCTTCAAGCCCTCGGGACTCGGATCGACGAGTACCAGCACGCCGTTCTCGTAGCGGAAGTACAGGCGGCCATCCGCGGACAGCACGGCGGCCGAACGAGCGCCCCCGGCCGGGGAGTTCTCCGGTCCCCATTTGATCTCGCCCGTCTTGAAGTCCACGCACACCGGCTTGCCGCCGTTCTGGTCGTGGCCGAAGTACACGTAGTCGCCGACGAGGACCATGCCGCCGTGGTGGTTGTTCAGGTCCGGCTTCTTGTACGACTTCAGTTCCTTCACTTCGAAGGCGTCGGTGCCCTTCGGCACGATCTGGAGCAGTGCCGCCCCGCCGCCGTAGCTGCTGGAGACCCAAACGTGGTCGCCCTTCACGAGCGGAATCGGAATCTGCGCCACGCCGCCGGCCGCGGGCTTTTCCTTGTACTGCCACAGCAGCTTGCCCGTCTTGGCGTGCAGGCCGACCACGCCAGCTTGATTGCCCAGCAGGATCACGAAAGTCGGCGTGCCATTGAACTCCGC
>JBBQCQ010000442.1:0-4319 GCA_038318835.1 Gemmatales bacterium
CGTTTGTCTCGACCTTGAAGGGCTTGTTCCTCCCTCGCGCCCGTCGCAAGTGCCATCACCAACCGCACCAAGACCGCCGGCGTGTGCAGTGGGTCACGGGCGGGTGCCTGCTCGTACGGCGGGACTGTTTCCGCGAACTCGGCGGCCTGGACGAACGCTACTTCCTCTATTACGAAGATGTGGACTTCTGCCGACGGGTCGGGCAACTCGGCCGGTCTGTGTGGTACGACCCGCGGGTGTCCGTCACGCACCACTGGCCCCTGCACAAGCGGGCCGTGCCTGCCCCCCTGCGGTTCATCACCCGGCAAGCGTTGCTGACGTTCGCCAACCAACACTGGAAGGCATGGCAACGGGCGGCTCTCCGCCGACTCATTCACGCCGAGGCTCGCGTGCGGGAAAGCCTGGCCCGGCGACGGGGCGATTCCGTCGCAGCCGCCTGCTACCGCGAACTCGGTGTGCAAACAACAAAGGGCTGTGCCCCGGCTTCGGGCGTGCCGTTCGCGGCTCAGTTCCTCCGGCCGATCGCCGCCGCCCAGGACACGCCGGCAAACCCATGAATCCGACGCTCTCGATCGTGATCCCATCGCACAATCGCGCCGACTTGCTCCGCCTCTGCCTCACGTCGGTCGAACGATTCACCCCGGTCGGTACTCAGGTGATCGTGGTCGATGACGGCTCGACGGACGCCGTCATCTCGCGAACGGCGGAATCGTTCTCGTTCGTTACGGTCCTCCGTCAGGAGAAGTCGCGTGGCTTCTGTGCCGCCGCCAATCGCGGCATTGCCGCCGCCACAGGTGACGTGGTCGAGATGCTCAACGACGACACCGAAGTGACCCCGAATTGGGCCAAGGCAGCCCTGCGGCGGTTCGCCAACCCAGCCCTGGGTGCCGTGGCCCCGCTGGTTTTGCAAAACGACCCCGTGCGCCGCGACCAGGGTTTGCCGCCCCGCATCGACACCGCCGGCGATGAGTACAACGCCGGCGGCTACGCCATCAAGCGGGGCCACGGGCAGGCCTTTCGGCCCGCTGGCCCGTACGCGACAGCTCAACCCGTCTGGGGCGTATCCGCCGCTGCGGGCTTCTACCGCCGTCGTGCACTCATTGAGGCGGGCGGCTTTCCGGAGTCGTTCGGAGCCTATTTCGACGACGTGGACCTGTCGTTTCGCATTCGGGCGTGCGGCTACCAGGTCTGGTACGAACCCGCGTCCGTCGTGTGGCATCGTGTCTCGTCGAGCTATGGCCGACGGCCGTGTCGCCGTGTCGTGCAGATGCAATCGCGGAATGAGGAACTGGTTTTCTGGCGGAACACCCCCGGCCGACAACGGTGGCTCCGCCTGCCGCACCATCTCGGCGTGTTGGCCGGGAAGACGGTTCGACGAGTACAGGAAGGCAATCTCGTCTCCTGGTCCGTAGGACGATTTCAAGCCTGGACTTCGTTACTGATTAAAAATACGGCAGATTTGACCGAAAAATAGGCAGAAGTTCTGGCCGGAATCTCCGCTCAAAAATCGGCTCCGTTCGACCTAAGATATTGCTATATCGAAACTTGCACTGAACCTGGTCGCGGCCCTACGAAATTGGCACACCGCGTGCAAATATCTTTTCCGTCGAAATAAGCCGGTTCGCTAACGGAGGGAGAGGCCGTTAGCGAGCTGGTTTTATCAGTTCAGACTAGTCGAATTCGCACAATCTTTCGGCCCAATCGCACCACTAAACCCTCAGCCACAGCAAGAGTTGCTTTCTCATCCGCCGGCTTCTCACGGTCAGGGCCATAGTTGAACGCCCCTTCCTTGATCTTCTGCCGGGCTTCGTTGTTGCTCTTGCAGAACCCACACGCCACGATGAGCTTGATCGCGAGTATCGCCCCATCCACGAGGTCCGCTGCGTTCAGGCTCACGTTGGGAATTTGATCGGGGTCGCCGCCCGTCTCGAACTGCCGCTTCCATTCGGCCAGCACATGCTCGACACCCGGTTCGCCATAGTAAAACCGAACGATCTCGGCCCCGAGGCGCTTCTTCGCTTCGTTCGGCTTCCCGTCGAGAATGGTTTGCAACTCGGCCGGGGGAATGTCGGTCAGTAACTCGAACCACTCGCGCATGAGGTCGTCGGGGCTGCGCATGGTCTTACCGAACTGCTCCTTCGCCTGTTCGCCGACGCCGATGTAGTTGCCAACGCTCTTGCCCATCTTCTTCACGCCGTCGGTGCCGCGGAGGATCGGCAGCGTCAGGCACACCTGCGGTTCCTGGCAGACTTCGCGTTGCAGGTCGCGGGCGATCATCAGGTTGAACAGTTGCTCGGTGCCGCCGAGTTCCACGTCCGCGAAAATCTCGACGCTGTCCCAACCCTGCAAGAGCGGGTACAGGCACTCGTGCAAGTAGATTGGCACCGACGGTTCGGCCCGAAAGCGGGTGCTGAAGTCTTCGCGAGCAAGCAACTGTTGCACCGTCGCTCGGCCGAGGAGCCGCAGCATCTCGGCGAAGCCCCATTGGCTGAACCATTCGCCATTCGGCCGCACCTCGGCCTTCGTGATGTCCACGACCTTCGCGATTTGCGTGAGATAGTTCGCGGCGTTCTTCTCGATCTGGGCGGCGTCCAACCCCTTGCGGGACTCGTCGCGGCCGGACGGGTCGCCGACCATGGCCGTGGCCGTGCCGATGATGAGCACGGCCGTGTGGCCGAGTTCCTGGAACTGCCGCAACTTCCGCAGTGGGACCGTGTGGCCGAGGTGAACGTCGAAGCCGGTCGGGTCGATGCCATACTTCACGCGCAGCGGCTTACCGGTTTTGTGACTGCGTTCGAGCTTCGACCGCAGTTCGGCCGCCTTCTCGACGTGCGACGCCCCGCGGAGCAGGATCGAAAGTTGTTCCTCGACTGGACGAAAACTCGACATGACTACCCCAGGTGTTTAGCCGCAGATCGACGCGGAGGTACGCAGATCAGAAGAAATCAATTTTATGAATTTCGATTTGATCTGCGTTTCTCCGCGTTGATCTGCGGCGAAGATGTTTTCAGTGCCACATCTGGTGTCGGCCGATGGCCTCGAAGGCGTGCGGCACATGATGGAACGTGGGAACCTTCGCGGTCGGCGGCCAACTGATCGCCAGCACATCGAAGCGGGCGTTCACTTTGCCGAGTAGTCCGCGGCGGGCGAGGTAGCGGACGGCCGCGTCGGTGAGCTTCTTTTGCTTCGCGAAGTTCACGCTATCCAGCGGGCGGTGCAGATCGGGTGAGGCCGTGGAGCGGACTTCCACGATCACGATCTCCTGCGAGTGACGATCCCAGGCGATGATGTCGAGTTCGCCACCGCGGTCGGAGATGTTGCGAGCGAGGATTTGCAGGCCGGACCTGGCCAAAAATTTCGCGGCGGCGCGTTCGGAGCGGTCGCCGAACCACCGCCGCCACCACGGCCAGCGACTGAAGCTGACAGGTGGTGGCGGCTCGTGACTCATCGTGGCACGCGAGGGTTACTTCTTCGCGGTCTTGGCCGCTTCCTTCGCGGCGGCCTTCTTCGCCTGCCGCTTGCTCGTGCCACCCTCGGTCTTGGCCTTCGCGGCGGCTTCCTGCGCGGCTTTCGTTTCGGCTTCCGCCGCGGCCTTGATCGCCTTGTCAATCACGACCTGCCGCTTGGCATCGTCCTTGATCTTCGTCGCCTTGCCGACGCGGGCACGGAGGTAATACAGCTTGGCCCGGCGGACCATGCCGGCCTTCTTGATTTCGATCTTCGCGATCCGCGGCGAGTGGACGAGGAAGATGCGTTCGACGCCTTCACTCTGCACCAGGCGGCGGACGGTGAAGGTTTCCTTCGAGCCGGTCCCACTACGGGCGATCACGGTGCCGCTGAAGACTTGCGTCCGTTCCTTCACGCCGTCGAGCAACTTCTGGTGGACATCCACCGTGTCGCCGATACGGAAGTCGGGAACGTCGTTCTTTTTCTGGGTGTCTTCGATGAGGGCAAGGAGTCGGTTTTGCATGGCTAGTTCCTGTTATCTTGGCTCTTCATGGCTTCGTTGTTTCGATTGTTCGTCGCGCCATTTCGCGATGGCCTGATGGTTGCCGCTGAGCAACACTTCCGGCACGTCCAGGCCGCGGAAGTTTCGCGGGCGGGTGTACTGCGGGAACTCCAGCCGGCCGGTCTCGTTGTGGCTGTCATCGGCCGCACTTTGTTCGTCGCCCAGCACGCCGGGAATCAGGCGGATGACCGTGTCGATCACGACCATCGCGGGCACTTCGCCCCCATTACAGACAAAGTCGCCGACAGATAATTCCGTCGGCTGCAACACCTGCCGGATGCGGTCGTCGAACCCCTCGTACCGGCCGCAC
>JBBQCQ010000443.1:0-4303 GCA_038318835.1 Gemmatales bacterium
CTTCTGCCCGACCCCCGACCCCCGACCCCAGATCCGATGGCACAGCCATCGAGTTCCGCGGCGTGTCGAAGGTCTACGGCACCGGCGACGCCAAAGTGACCGCTCTCGACAACATCGAGTTGGTGCTGCCCTACGGCGAGATGGTGCTGCTCGTCGGCCCGTCAGGGTGCGGCAAGACCACGCTCATCTCGATTGCGGCCGGGCTGCTCAACCCGTCGGAAGGCCAGGTCGTCGTCCTCGGCCAGAACCTCACGATGATGGGAGGGAATCGCAAGGTCCGCTTCCGCGGCGAGAACATCGGCTTCGTCTTCCAGCAGTACAACCTGCTGCCCGCCTTGAACGCCGTCGAGAACGCCTGCGTGCCGCTGCTCATCGCGGGGTGGAGTCGGGCGAAGGCGGTGGCGAAGGCGGCGGAAGTGCTCACCGCGGTCGGCCTCGGCGGTCGCCTGAAGTCGTTCCCGTCGCAACTGTCCGGCGGCCAGCAACAGCGGGTGGCCATCGCGCGGGCACTCGTCCACCAGCCGCGGTTGCTCGTGTGCGACGAACCAACCGCCGCTCTCGACGCGGCCTCCGGCCGCACGGTGATGCAGCTTATCAAGCAGGTGGCCGTGCAGCCCGACCGGGCGGTGGTGGTGGTGACACACGACAGCCGCGTTTACGACTTCGGTGACAAGATCGTGTCGATGGCCGACGGCCGCGTGGTCGAAGTCCTCGGCAAAGGCCAACGGCCCCACGAATAACAGGAGTTCCGCTCATGCTCACTCGTTACGTCCTGCCGCTCGTCGGCCTCATCGCGTTCGGCTTCGCCATCCAGCAGATGACGCAGGCCCAGCAGAAGGCTCCGCCGGCCGTCCCGCCGGTCGAGCCGGCCAGGTCGCCGTTCGCGAAGCAACTCGCCGGATCGGGCATCATCGAGCCGGAAACCGAGAACATCTCCATCGGCACGAACCTGCCCGGCATCGTGGAGCGGGTGAACGTGAAGGTCGGCGACATGGTCCGCCCGGGCACGCCGCTGTTCCGCCTCGACGATCGGCAACTGAACGCCGAACTCGGCGTGCGGAAGGCGTTCCTCGACAACGCCGAGGCGACGCTGGAGAAGTTGAACAACACGCCGCGGCAAGAGGAACTGCCGCCGCTGCTGGCGAAGGTGGCCGAGATGCAGGCCGGGCTGGACGATCAGGCGAAGCAACTCGCCCGCCTGCAACGGCTGGGGGCGGCTGCATCCGAGGACGAACTCACCCGTCGCGAAGCCGGTGTGGCCGTCGCAAAGGCTCAACTCGAACGCGCGAAAGCCGACCTGGCCCTTCAGGTGGCCGGCTCGTGGAAGTACGACAAAATGGTCGCGCAATCCGCAGTGAAGCAAGCCCAGAGCCAGATCGAGCAGACCGGCACGGAACTCACCCGGCTGACGATGAAGGCTCCGCGGCTGAAGTGGGACGCCCCAGCGAACGACCCGACCGAGTACAAGGTCCTTCAGGTGAACGTCCGCCCCGGCGAATTCGTCGGCACGGTGCAGGGGCAAGCCCTCGTCGTGCTCGGATACATCGGCAAGCTGCACGTGCGGGTGGACATCGACGAGAACGATATCGGCCGGTTCCGCCCGAACCTGCCCGGCTTCGCCCAGCCCCGCGGCAACCCGCACGTCAAGTTCCCGATCACCTACGTTGGAGTGGAACCGTATGTGATCCCCAAGAAGTCGCTGACCGGGTCGAACACCGAGCGCGTGGACACCCGCGTGTTGCAGGTAATCTACCGCATCGACAAGACCGACCAGATGCTCTACGTCGGCCAGCAAATGGAAGTGTTCCTGAACACCGCCGGAGAGAAGTAATCGTGGTACCCGACTTCCTGCAAGGGATCGGGATGTCTGCAGCCCGAAAGGCTGGGATCACTCAGCCCAGGGCAACGCCCTGGGTGTCCGAAACCATACTCGTGTAGCCTGAAGGGCTGCGAGCGAGAGGGAGTGGCTCTCGCAGCCTTACGGGCTGCACATTTGCCGCCTCCAACCCAGGGCGATGCCCTGGGCTGAGCGGTCCCAGCCCTTCGGGCTGAAGTCAGGAGTCCTGCGGAGAACCGTGGCGGGCTAAACGAGATCAGCTCCGGGTCGTATCCTGACTTCATCTCCCTCTGTGAGGTTCTGGGATGCCCGCGATTGCACCTTCGATTTTGGCGGCCGACTTTTCCCGGCTCGGCGAACAGGTCCAACTCACCGAGGACGGCGGCGCGAACCGCGTTCACGTCGACGTGATGGATGGCCACTTCGTTCCGAACCTCAGCATGGGGTCGGTCGTGTGCAAGGGTCTGCGGCCCGTCACGGCCCTGCCACTCGAAGTTCACCTGATGGTCGAGTCGCCGGCCAAGTTCCTCGACGGGTTTGTGAAGGCCGGGGCCGACTCGTTTCTCTTTCACCTCGAAGTCGAACCCGAGCCGACGGAACTCATCCAACACATCCGCTCGCTCGGCAAGAAGGTGGGCCTGGCGTTCAACCCGAACTTCCCGCTCGAAAAACTCAAGCGGTATCTCCCCGACATCGACCTGGCCCTGTGCATGACGGTCGTCCCCGGCTTCGGCGGGCAGGCGTACATCCCGGAAAGTACCGAGCGTATTCGCAAAGTCCGGCAGTGGATTCGCGAACTGAACCCGACGTGCGAACTCGAAGTCGATGGCGGTATCGACGCTACCACCATCGCCGAGGCGTCGGCGGCCGGGGCGAACGTGTTCGTCGCGGGCACAGCCATCTTCGGTGCGAAGGAAGGCCCGACCGCGGCCACCAAGCACCTGCACGATCTGGCGGCTGCCGCCGCGAAATGATGCGAGTCTTCGTCTACGAGTACCTCACGGTTCACGGTATCGGCCGCGACCCCGACTCGCCCGACCACGGCATGTACCGCGAAGGCCGGGCGATGCGGAACGCCCTCGTCGCCGACCTGGAGGCACTCGCCGAGGTCGCCGTCGTTGGCCCGGACGACGCCGACATCGGCATCATCATCGCACCGGAAACCGGCGGCATCCTCGAAGTGCAAGTCCGGCAGTTCCAGCGAACGCACCGGCTGATCGCGTCGAGTCTGCTCGCTCTGGCGCTGACCGGCGACAAGCTCGCCCTCGCGGCCCACTGGCAACAGCACGGCGTACCAACGCCGGCCACGGCACCCGCCGAAGACTGGCCCTCGACCCGCGTGCCGGCGGTACTGAAGCCGCGAGACGGGGCCGGCTCGTGCGATACGCACCTGTGCGTGGACGACGCGACCTTCCGCCGGCAGATGCTCGCCGCAGTCGCGGCCGGCCAAACGATAATCGCCCAGGACTACGTACTGGGCCAATCGGCGAGCGTGGCGTTCCTCGTTGGTCCGAACCAGACACTCGCCTTGCCGCCGACATTCCAGACGCTCAGCGATGATGGCCGCTTCCAGTACCTCGGCGGCGAACTGCCGATCTCGCCGGCACTGGCCGATCGCGCGACGGCCCTCGGTCGGCGGGCGGTGGCGTGCGTGACCGGCCTGCTTGGGTTCGTCGGCGTCGACTTGATTCTCGGCAACGCGGCCGATGGCTCGCAGGATGTCGCGATCGAAATCAACCCGCGGCTGACGACCTCCTATGTTGGCCTGCGGGCACACACCGAGGCGAATCTCGCAGCCGCGCTGCTGACCGTGTTCGAGGGTGGCGTGGTCGGGCCGATCCCGTGGAAGCGGGAGCGGATCACATTCCGGCCGGATGGAATAGAAGGGTGATGTCATGGCGGTGAATCTGTACGTGGGCAACCTGCCCTTTTCGACGACGGACGAGGAGTTGCGGGAAGCCTTCGCGGTGTTCGGCACCGTGGTGAAGGCCCAGGTGATGATGGACACGCAAGCCGGAAAGTCCCGCGGGTTCGGGTTCGTCGAAATGAGTGCCGGCTACCTCGTCGCCATCGACGCGCTCAACGGCGCGGAGTTCCAGGGCCGACGCCTCACGGTGAACGAAGCCAAACCGCCCGTCGATCGGCCGCGTGGTGGTGGCGGCGGTGGTCGTCGCGATGGCGGCGGTCGTCGCCGGCATTACTGACCGGCCAGCACTCGCAAATCACCCTCGCGGCGAGTGATGCCGATGCGGTCGAGGTATTCGCACAGCGGTATGGCGTACTTCCGCGTGGTGCCGAGCAGGTCGCGGATGTCGGCCACGGTCAGTCCGGCCGACATGCGAAGGGCGTCCGTGAGCACGGCCCGCAATTTCCCCTCCGTGTCAGCGTGCAGGAACAGGTCGGCCGCGATCTTCACCAGGTGCCCCTCCGCGACCGCGACCTCGAACAGTTCGTTCAAGCCGCCCA
>JBBQCQ010000444.1:0-4303 GCA_038318835.1 Gemmatales bacterium
GGCGTGCCGTACTTGCCGAGCTTGCTCGGCTTCGTGTCGGCCACCCGCTCCCAGAACGCGGCCCGGAGGTCGTCGATCTCCTGCTGCATCTGCGCGCGAACTTTCGGGTCGTTAATCGAGACGTGCGCCGCCAGCGAGAACCGGGCCGTCGTCAGGTACGGGTCGAGGCGGACGGCCTTCTCGAAGCACTCCTTCGCCTCCTCGGAGGTCTCGCGGTTGGGCGTGGTGAAGCCACGAAAGTACCAGGCGTAGGCGTCGGCCGGGTCGATCTCGCACACCTTGCGGAAGTAGCGGTTCGCCGCCTCGGCATCGCTACGATAGAAGTGGATGATGCCGAGGCAGTGGTTCGCGTAAGGGTTGTCCGGGTCGTCCTTCAAGATGGCCTCGAAGACGCGAACGGCCAGGTCGAGCTTCTCGTCTTTGCCGGTGAAGAAGAGCGACATGCCGTAGTTGAGCTTCGCGGTCTGCCAGTCGGGGGCGAGCGTCATCGCCGCCTGAAACTGCGTGGCGGCGTTGTCGAACGCACTGCGGCCGTCGGCCTCGATGGAGTCGTACCGTTCCAGGTAGCCGATACCGCGTTGGTTGGCGGTCACGGCCTCTTCGCGGTCCCGCGCGTTGCGCTCGCTGACCCACCAGTACAACAGACCGCCGCCGACGGCAACGATCAGTGTGAGGACGATCAACCCTCGGCGGCGGGCGGGCGAGCGTGTCGGCATGAATGATTCCGTTACGGCTTCGGAGGAAGGGCCTTCGCGTCGGCGTCTCCTTCGCGGAGATAGTAAGTCTTGTCAGCGTCGAGGTTCTGCCATTCCTGCGTCGTCCTGCCCCTGCCGGGCCAGCGGACGGTGACTTTCTCGACCTTCATCGACCGGCCGAGGCCAACCGTGATCGGGAACTCGCTCTGGCTCAGGTAGCCCCGCGCGCCGGCCACAGTTCGCTCGATGGCGACGCCATCCACAACGGCCGTGACCTTCGCCCCAATGGCCGAGCGGTTGGCGGTCACGCCTTCGAGTTGAAGGCGGACGAAGTGATGACCGATTTTCGTGTCGTTGCGCAACACCCGCGCGTCTCCGCCGTTGCCGACGATCACGAGGTCGAGGTCGCCGTCGCCGTCGTAATCGAGGTACGCGCACCCGCGGCCGACGAGCGGCTTGACCAGGTCCGGGCCGCACTTCTCCTTCGGCACCGGTTCAAAGTTGGGCCGGTCCTCGCCCGTGTTCCAGAATAGTTGAGCCGACTGCGCGTACGACTGCCCGCCCTGAATCTTGGCAATCTCTGGCTCGATGTGCCCGTTCGCGAGGAACAGGTCGAGCCGCCCGTCGAGGTCGTAGTCGAAGAAGAACGCGCCGAACTTCAGCGGCGGCCGACTCGGCGAAATCAGGCCGACGGGCAGGGCCGTGTCGGTGAACCGCAGCCGGTCTTCCCGCAGGGTGCGGTTCAGGAACGTCACCGGCTCGTCGGCAAAGTTGGCCACCACGACGGCCGACTTGCCGGGTCGGTACTCGCCCCAGTCGATGCCCATGCCGCCGCGCGCCGAGCCGCTGTCTGGGTACGCCGCCCCCACTTCCACGCCCTGCTCGCGGAAGACGCGAGTGCCGTTCGGCCCAGCCTCGTTGTGAAAGAAGAAGTTCCGCACCGTGTCGTTGGCCACCACGAGATCGGGCCAGCCGTCGTCGTCCGCATCGCAGACGATCACGCCGAGCGACTTCGCCACCGAGCGCACGCGGTCGCCCTTACCGATACCCTCGGTGTCTTGCACCCGCACGCCGGCCTTGTCCGACACGTCCTCGAACGCCTTGCCGTCCACGTTCCGGTACAGCCGGCACTGCCCGCCGGTGAACTCCGTCGGCCGGCCGAAGGTGCGGGAGACGCCGGTCATGGTGCTGTTGATGCCCAGGTCGATCTGCGGCGACCAGGAGACGTAGGAACACACGAACAGGTCGAGTTTGCCGTCGCCGTCGTAGTCCACGAACGTGCAGGAGGTGTCGAACGGGATGGCCGGGGTCCACTTCAAGAACTCGGCCGCCGACACCTTCGGCAGATCGACTTCGCCCCCAACGCCGGCCGTCGCGGTGGAGTCGCTGAACCCTTTGCCCGCGTCGTTGTGGAACAGGTGATTGCGGCCGACGCAACTGACGAACAGGTCGGGGAAGCCGTCGTTGTCGTAGTCGCCGACGGCCGCCCCCATGCCGTACATCGGCTTCGTGAAGCCATATTTCTCGCTCACGTCCTCGAACGTGCCGTCGCCCTTGTTACGGTAGAGCTTCGGTAGTGCCTGCGGGTTGTCGGCCTCGTGGCCTGGCCACGGGCACGCGTTCACGAAAAACAGGTCCTGCCGGCCGTCGCGATCGAAGTCGAGGACGGCCACGCCGCCGCCCATCGTCTCGGGTAAGAGTTTCTTGCCGGTCATCCCGTTCTCGTGGCGGAACGCGATGCCCGCCGCCGCCGTCACGTCCGTGAAGAGAACTTCGGGCACGTCCCGCTTCGTCCGCGGGGTGGCATCGCCGATGGCCGGCGCGACCACGGGTGTTGGAGCCGCGGTGAAGTGCCGGTAGGCGATGTAGCCGCCGACGCCGAGGAGGACGGCGACGCCGGCGAGGAGAGCGAATCGCATGGCAGGTCCGGGGAGAGGGTTACTTTCGTTCGAGGTCGCCCGTCTTCAGAATCTGATCGCGCTGGCCGACCGTGGTGGGGTAAATCACGCGGTCGCGGGCAGCGTAGTTCGCGGCGGGGTGCGTTCGCCCGTAGATCTGCCGGGCGGTCGCGCGGGCGATCTCGTCGGGCTTGTAGATCGCGTGGAACTCGCGGTGAACGGCCGCCAGAACCGCCGCCGCCGTCACCCGTATCTCGGGGTCGGGGTCGTCGAACGCTGGCCGCACGGTTTTGTGTATCGCCTTCATCGCGACGAGCTTTGGCGATTCCGGGTTCGGCGACAGTTTGTCTACGCTCTGAAGACTCTGAAGGATCGCCCGCGCGGCCGCGAATCGCGATTCCTTCGGCCCGGTCGTCGCCGCAAACGCCGCGGCATCGGCCGCCATGTCGTGAACGGTTCGCGGGGTGCCGGTTGCGGCGGGGAGGTTCCGTTCGGAACTCATCGCGTCGAAGCTCTGCCGCAACTGGTCGTGGGCTTGTACGTTCTCGATGTCGTATCGCAGCACCTGTTCGGCCGCCGCGATTGACCGACCGACGAAGCCCTTGTAGGCGTCCGACCCGTCGGCCTCGAACTGCCGCCGCTTGAAGAGGCGGTTAGCGAGCAAGTCCCAGATCATGTAGTCCTGGGTGAATTCGAAGCCCCGCTCCTTCGGCTGATTCTTCGGGTCGAGAATCCGTTCCAGGTCCGCGATGGCGCGGTCGAGGTCTTCCGGCCGGGTCGCGTTCTCGCTGTTCACGAGGGCCGTGAGCCACGCTCGCGTCCACCACGGCGGGGCAGGATCGACCTTGCCGGCGAGGTCGAGGTGCTTGGCCGCCTCGTCGAGTCGGCCCTCGTCGAGGTAGACGCGGGCGAGGTTGACGTGCCCCTGGCCGACCGCGTCCGGCACGTTCAGCGTCAGCATCTTCTGGAACGCGGCCTCCGCCTGGAGGAAGTGCCCGCGGCGGTTGCCGACGCCGCCTTCGATAAGGTGGGCGATGCCGTAATCGTTCCACCGCTGCCACCCGGCCTTGATCGGCGAGACTTGCTCCGGCACCTTCTCGGCCACGCCCTTGACGGGCAGCGTGACCGTGTCTTCGCACATGTCCACGATGGGCAGCGTCGGCATCGGCCGGCCGATCTGCTTGGCGATGTAGTCCATGTATTCCTGGTCGAACTTCCGGTAGCGCACGCGAACGCGGAGTTCCACCGGCCCGGCCGCGTCGGCCGGCACGTCGAGGCGATAGCGGGCGACGGCCCCGGCCCCCGGCGGGATTTGCTTGTCGTAGAACGGCGTGAAGATGTCCTGCGGGTTCCGGCGGTTGATCCGGTTGCCGTCGCGGTCGAGCATGTGAACGTTGATGTAGTGCGCCCACCGATCGACCTCGCCGGTGTCGTCGGGGTTCGCGAGCGCGCCGTTGCGGCCGATCTCGACGCCGCCCGCGGTCGCGCGGAAGTCCACCCAAATTTCATTAGAGTCGGCCGTGCCCTGCGAGAACGGGTGGCCCAGGCCGAGCGTCCGCACCACGACTTCGATGACGTAGGACTTGCCCGGTTGGAACGCCGGCAGTTCCGGGCGCAACTGCACCACGCCGCCCGCGTCCGTCCCGCTTGGCTTCAGCCCGAAGATGTCGATGCGGACCTTCTTGTCGCTCCCATCGGCCGCGGTGCCCT
>JBBQCQ010000445.1:0-4297 GCA_038318835.1 Gemmatales bacterium
GAAGGCCGTGACCGGCCGCCGAGGCGATTTTTCACAGGCCGGGGTAGAATGTCAAACACGCGAGATCGACTCCTGGACGTGGCCGAGGAACTCATTCAGACGGTCGGGTACAACTCGTTCAGCTATCGCGACCTCGCCGCGCGAACCGCGATCACGACCGCCAGCATCCACTACCACTTCCCGACCAAGTGCGATCTCGGCCGGGCCGTCGTCGTCCGCCATCGCGAAGGCCTCCTCGCCCGACTCGGCGAGATCGACGCGGCCACGACCGACACGGTTGGTCGCATTCGCCAGTTCGCCGGGCTGTTCTCCGAAACGCTGGACCGGGACTTCCGCATGTGCCTGTGCGGCATGTTGTCGGCCGAACAGCGGACGCTCCCCGCGGACCTGAACCGCGAGGTCGTGCAGTTCTTCGCGGCGTCCGAGGGGTGGTTGGCCCGCACTCTCCGGGCGGGAGTGGCACGGGGCGAGATTGCCGTGCCCGGTTCCATCCCACGGACCGCCCGCGTTGTTCTGGCCACGCTAGAAGGGGCGATGCTCGTTGCCCGCGTGACCGGCCAGACGGATCGCCTCACCGAGGCCATCGCGTCGGTCCTCGCCTCCCTTCGTCTGCCCGACGTCCGC
Source organism: Gemmatales bacterium (assembly GCA_038318835.1). Lineage (GTDB taxonomy): Bacteria > Planctomycetota > Planctomycetia > Gemmatales > Gemmataceae > Limnoglobus. Next base: position 625 of record JBBQCQ010000445.1, read on the forward strand.
GCGCGGGCGAAACCGCTCACCCGCTGAGGGCGAAAAAAATCGCGGACGATGTTCGCTGGCCATCTTGACAGGATTGGGGTTATCTACCTAGTAGTAGATAAGTCCGCGGGGCCGGTGGGGTTCCACGCGGTGTCCGGCCCGCAGCGTGTGGGCCGACGGGTCAGTACCCCGCCCTGGAGTTTCCGATGACTGTCCGTTTCCGGAGCCTCGCTGCCGCCGTTCTGATCGCCCTCGTCGCCGCCGCCGGCGGCTGTTCCAGTTCCTCCTCCGCCGCCAAGATGGACGGGAAGATGAAGGATGACAAGATGATGGACGGGAAGATGAAGGACGACAAGATGATGGACGGGAAGATGAAGGGATCGGGGATGTAACGCCGAACGGAGCGCCGGGTGGCCGGTGCTCCGATCTTGACCCAGGAGGAGCGGCCATGCCGACGCCCGATCCGATTCCGTCGCGGGAGATCACCCCGCCGGAGTTGTACTTCAACCGCCGGACGCTGATGCGGGCCGGGGTGACGGCCGCCACCGTCGGCCTGACCGGGTGGGCGTACCGCCACTTCAACCGCGTCGGCTCGATGGACGTGGAAACGCCGATGCTCCCCGGCCTGACGCCGATCACCGACACGCCCGCCGCGCGGGCCGCCGGGTTCACGTTGGACGAGGAGAAGACCCCGCTCACGCGAGTCGTCAACTACAACAACTTCTACGAGTTCACCACGGACAAAGAGGACGTGTCGACCGTCGCCGCCGGGTTCGTCGCGAAGCCGTGGCAGGTCGAAGTCGGCGGCATGGCCCACGCCCCGCGGGTGTTCGACCTCGACGACCTTGCCCGACTGTTCCCGCTCGAAGAGCGCGTCTACCGGATGCGATGCGTCGAGGGGTGGTCGATGGTCATCCCGTGGGCCGGGTTCCCGCTCGCGAAACTGCTGGCGGCCGTCGGGCCGATGGGCGACGCGAAGTACGTCGCGTTCGAGACGCTCCGCGACCCGACCCGGATGCCGGGGCAGACTCGCGCGGTGCTGGATTGGCCCTACGTCGAGGGACTGCGGATCGACGAGGCGATGCACCCGCTGACGCTCCTCGCTGTCGGCCTCTACGGCCGCGAACTGCCGCCGCAGAACGGTGCCCCGCTGCGGCTGGTCGTGCCGTGGAAGTACGGCTTCAAAGGGATCAAGTCGATCGTCAAGATCACGCTCGTGTCGGCTCTGCCGCCGACGAGTTGGAGCCGCTCCGCGCCGCGGGAGTACGGGTTCTTCGCGAACGTCAACCCGGATGTGCCGCACCCGCGGTGGAGCCAGGCGACGGAACAACGGCTCGGCGAATCGGGCCGTCGCCCGACGCTGCCATTCAACGGGTACGCCGACCAGGTGGCCCCCCTCTACGCCGGGATGGACCTGGCCGCCAACTATTGACCGGGAGTCGTCATGTCCGCCCCGCGGTTCGGCAAAGTCTTGGTCGGCATCAACGGTGCGGTCCCGGTCGCGCTCCTCCTCTGGGACGCGGCGATGGGGCGGCTCGGCGCGAACCCAGTGAACTTCGCGATCCGCACGACCGGGCTGCTGTGCCTGATCTTCCTGTTGCTCTCCCTGACCGTCACGCCAGCCAGTCGGCTATCCGGGTGGAGTTGGCTCGGCGGGTACCGGCGGATCCTCGGCCTGTACGCCTTCTTCCACGCGGCCCTGCACTTCGCCATTTTCTTCGGCTTCGACCGGGCCGCGAACATCGGCAGCACCGTGTCCGAGATTCTCAGCCGCTACTACCTCATGGTCGGGTTCGGCGCTCTCGTGCTGATGGTCCCGCTAGCCATCACGTCCACCGACCGCATGATTAAGCGGCTGGGGCCGAAGCGGTGGAAGCGGCTGCACTACGCCGCGTACCCGATTGCCATCGCGGCCGTGCTGCACTTCGCGATGCTGGTGAAGGCCGACCTCACCCGCCCGCTCGCCTTCGCCGCGGCCCTCGGCATCTTGTTCGCCTACCGGCTCGTGGCCCACTATGTGAAGTTGCGGGCCGACGCCGCCCGCCTCCGGTCGGCCGCCCCGGCTGTCCGCCCGAAGTTCTGGACCGGGCCGATGCGCGTCGCGCGGGTGTTCGTCGAGTCGCCCGGCGTTCGCACGTTCCGCTTTGTCCCCGTGGCCGGCGGTCTTCTGCCGTTCGACTTTCTGCCCGGTCAGTACCTGACGCTGACGCTCACGATTAACGGCCAACGGGTGAAGCGGTCGTACACCATCGCCTCCCCGCCGTCGCGGGTCGGGTCGTGCGAAATCACGGTGAAGCGAGAGGACGACGGCACGGTCTCCCGCCATCTGCACGACACGATTGCGGAAGGCGCGGTTGTGGAAATTGCCGGGCCGGGTGGCAAGTTCACGTTCACCGGCCGCGAGGCCGAGGGGCTGGTGATGATCGCCGCCGGCGTAGGGATCACGCCGCTGATGTCGAAGATCCGGTACCTCACCGACATCGGCTGGCCCGGCCCGATCGACCTCGTTTACTCCGCCCGCACGGCCGACGATGTGATCTTCCGCGACGAACTCTCGGCCCTTCAGAATCGCTTCCCCAACCTTCGCGTGGCGATCACCCTGACGCGCGGGGAGGGGGCCGGCCGGCTCACGGCCGACACGCTCCGCAGGCTGGTCCCGCACATCGCCGCCGCCCGCCGGGTTCACTTCTGCGGGCCAGCGGCGATGGCCGTGGCTTTGCGGGACATGCTCGCTGAGTTGGGCGTGCCGTCAGGGGCGTTTTTCGAAGAGTCCTTCACACCCGCCCGGCGTTTGCTCCCGACGGCCGTCGGCCAGGACGCCGCCGCGGAAGTGCCCCTGGATGAAACAACCGTGACCTTCCAGCGGGCCGGGAAGACCGTTCCGATCACGGCAACGCAGACCGTGCTCGAAGTCGCGGAGCAGAATGGCATCGCCATTAACTACGACTGCCGGGCCGGCGTCTGCGGACAATGCAAGACGCCGCTGCTGGAAGGCCGCGTGGTTATGGAGACGCAAGACGCCCTCGACCCGGCCGACCGCGCCGGCAACCTGATCCTCAGCTGCCAGGCCCGCTGCCTCGACCCCGTCGTGGTGGACGCCTGACGGCGGCCGGGGCTTTCGCGAGGTGCCGGCCGAGCAGGACGAAGATGCCGGGAAACCCGGCGAATAGGCAGCAGTGTACGAGATTGGAAGCGATTCACTGGGGTGAGCGGTCTGGGTCGGCATTCGATTCAGGCACAGAGTATTTCTTCAAACTCAGCCACACGTTGATCACCGCGGCGATGAGGAGCAGTCCTCCGACGACCAGCGCACCGATGCCGGGTAACAAGTCGCTGGCCGAGGGTCCGCTGCGGGGTGCGTCATCCACCGCCATTTTGATGAGGAAGACACCGATCGAGGAGATGAACAGGCCAGCCACGATAATCGGGATCATGCTCACCAACTTGTGGAGCAAAGACAACATCGAAAGCCGTCCTCTTTGGAGTGGTTCTTGACTACAACCGTGTGATGCGAGCGGCCTATCACCCCACCTTCGCCGGCACGAACGTCGCCAGGAACTCCTCGAACGGCACGTCGTCGATAACCCCGCACCAGGTGAGGTGGTGGGCCGAGAGGAGTTCGCTGTACAGGATCGGGTCGGTTGGCTTTCGGTCCTGATACGACAGCCGGCAACCGTATGCGGTGTGCCGGCAG
>JBBQCQ010000446.1:0-4287 GCA_038318835.1 Gemmatales bacterium
ATGACGAACACGAACAGCAAGTGGAGCACCAAGAGGCCGAGGTACGCCCACCATGTGTACGCCCCGCACAGCACGGCCGGCAGGCCGACGCCCAGTTGCCACAGCAGCGAGCCGCGCATCAGCCAGAGCAGGCCGAGCAGCTTCTGGCGGATGATCTCTTCCGGCGGCAGCGGCGTGGCCACGAGGGTCAGCAGGGTGTCCCGTTCCCGTTCGCGGGCGATCGATTCTAGCCCAAACCGGCCAACAGACATGATCGCGATCCACGTCACGAACATCGGATAGTATCGGGCGGCCTCGACCAGCGACGACCGATAGCCGAACGGGTCGGTCACGGCCGCCGCCAGAAACAAGACGGCCGGCAGAATCATCAGCACGAAAATGCTGAACCGATTCGCCCGTCGGTTCTCGCGGGCCTTCGCCACGGTTGGGTGGCAGTACGCCTCCTTCCACAGCACCGGCCGTTCGGTCACGGGCTTTCGCTTCGCCGGCGGCTGGCCTTCGATCTCCGTCGGCGTGACGATCTCGCCGCGGTTGGCGGCCGTGCGGCGGATCATGCGGGCGGCATACAGGAAGGCGAACCCGCCGACGATCGTGTGGAAGGCCGCGTAGGCCGGGAAGTCCTCGGCCACGGCCGTGAGGTTGCCGGTGAACCCGACCGTCGCCCACTTCACGCCGAGGGCGAGGGGGTTGCCGATCGACACCCACTCGACCACATCGCCGAACGACACGACCGACGGGCGGAGCGGGCTGCCGGGGAAGAACCACACCTCCGGCACGAACCGCAGTTGCGACACGAAGAAGACCAGGAACAGATACGGCAGGAAGACGGCTGCGAAGATGTTCCCGCCGGCCTTCTTCGTGGTGGCCAGCACCGAGCCGAGGCCCGACAGCCCGGCTATGGTGACGAGCGTCAGGCCGACGTAGGCGAAGACGTAGAAGATCACGGCCGGCTCGACTTTGAACAGCACCGGCAGCAGCAGAATCACCGGCAACGCCGACACCGGGTAGGCGAGCAGGCCGAGGATGCGAGCGAACATCTTGCCGAGGACCAGTTCCCGGCCACGCAGGTCGGTGACGAGGACGAAGTCGAGCCGCTTCGACTCGCGATCTTCGGCGATGGCATACGTGAGGTACGTCGTCAGGACCGACATTGTGAAGATGAACAGGAACCAAACGATCAGCAGGAAGCCGCCGGTGGCGATCATGGCGACACTCGCCGATGGTGGGCGTTCGGCCGGCGGCCGTTGCGTGACCGCGTAATACAGCACGAGCAGCGGGCCGCCGGCCGCAAGGGCGATGAGTGGCCGCCACAGGTGATTCCGCACCCGCCGCGTCATACGAAGCAGTTCGAGGTGCAGGAACGGCCCGAACAGGTACAGCTTGCGCGTGTCTGCGAGGCAGGCGAGCGTGAACAGGCCGAGGGCCACCGGGGCGAGCCACCAGATATAGAACGCGGCCGCCAAGGCGAGCACGCCGGCGACGGCCGCGTAGGGCGTGTAGCGTTCGATGTCGTGGCGCGGCGGTGTCATGCGAAGGGCTTTCTACGTGGCCGGCCGAACGAGGGGTAGAGAGCCGGTCCGCCCCTTCTATAATGTGGAGCGATGCCGGACATCCTGCCCATTCTGATCTCGGCCCCATCGCCCGCGGCGGCCGACGACGTTCGCAGCCTCGTTGTCGCGGCCGGGTTCACGCCACTCGACCACGCACTCGGGTCGGTGCCCGCCGTCGATTTCGAGCCGCTCGCCGCCGCCATCGTGTGCCCGTCCGACAACCTCGAACCGGCCATCGCGCAGACGCGGCGGTGGCGGGTCGAACTCGGCGACCGCTTCGTGCCCGTGATCTGGCTCGCCGCCCCCGCCGCAACGCCGCTCGCCCTGAACGCCGGGGCGGACTTGTGCCTGCCGCGGCCGCCCGACGCCAACACCTTCGCGGCCCATCTGCACGCCCTGTTGCGGATTCGCGAAAGCGTAGTCCGACTGCACGCGAAGGCCGATCAGGCGGTCTTCCTCGCCGAGCGATTGCGGTCGGTTCACGACCACCGGAACCAGGATCGGGCCAACGCCGTCACGATCCATCGCTCGCTGACGCCCGACCGCCTCCCCGAGATCGGGCCGCTTCGCTTCGGACTGTTCTCGCTCGGAGGGGACCGCCAGTTCTTCGATGCGTGGCCGGCCGGAGACGACGTGGAGTTTGCCCTCGCGTCGAGTGGTCGGTTTCACGAGACGGCAGACTGTGCGCTCGGCGTTTTGGTCAAGCAACTACTCATGGCCGGGTGCGTGCGCGGGCCGGGTGGGCGCGTGCCGGTCGGGGAGATTTTAAGTAGCCTCAACCACGCGATGATGTCGTTGAACCTTCCGGACCGGCCCTGGGTGGGCGCGATCTTCGGGCGGTTCACGCGGACAACCGGGCATCTCGAACTGGCCCAGGCGGGTATGGCTTCGCCGATCTCCGTGCCCGCCGCTGGAGAGATCGAACGGCTGACCTTTTTCAGGCAGGACCTCGGAGGGTACGACCAGCAAATCCCGGCCCACACCGCGATCCTCCGGCCGGGTGACAAGATTCTGTTCTCCACGGGCACCATGCCCCGGTTTGAGTCGGTCCCACCGTTCCGAGACCTTCCCGGTCGCGAGTTTCTGGCGGCCATCGGGGCACTCTGCGAGAGTCCCTCGCCGACGGTAGACGGAGTACTCGTGCTGCTTGAGTGGGTCGCCGACCCTTGACCGTCGGCCGGCGAAAACTATCATGACCCATCCTGACAGTTCGTTCGCACCAACCGGAACCCGGCCATGAAAAAAGGCATTCACCCGAACTATCGCCCGGTCGTCTTTCAGGACGCCGCGGCCAACTTCTCGTTTCTCACGTCGTCGTCCGTGCAGACCAACGACAAGATCAAGTGGGAAGACGGCAACGAGTACCCGCTGTACAAACTGGAAATCTCGTCGGCCAGCCACCCGTACTTCACGGGCAAGATGAAGTTCCTGGACACCACCGGCCGCGTCGAGAAGTTCCAGAACAAGTACAAGAACTCCGCCTACGGCAAGAAGGCCAGCGAGTCGAAGGCCGAGGAACCGAAGGCCGAAGAAACGAAGTAGCTCCGATTCATCAGGAGGCGGGAGGTCGCTGCCCTGATGGGTGGCGGCCTCCCGCCTTTTTCGTCATTTGTGATTGGTGATTTGTTATTGGAAAAAATCAGTCACTGACACGTCGGCGTCCAATAACCAATCACAAATGACGGAGGGTTTGTCATGTGGCCGGCGATGGAACAAAAACTGGCCCGGTACCGCGAACTCGAAGCGAAGCTCGGCGACCCCGACGTGGCCGGCGACCCAGCGAAGTTCGGCGTCGTCGCGAAGGAACACGGCAGCCTGACCAAGGTCGTGAAGCCGTACCAGGACTTCCTGAGTCTGCACGAAGCCATCCAGCAGACCGAGGCGATGCTGACCGACGTCGACCTGAAGGAGATGGCCGAGGAAGAACTCGCCACGATGCGGCCGCGGTACGAGGAACTGAAGGCGAAAATCGAAGACCAACTACTGATCGAACCGGGCGAGGACTTCGACCGGCTCATCGTGGAAATCCGCGGCGGCACCGGCGGCAGTGAGGCGGCCCTGTTCGCCGGCGACCTGTACGAGATGTACTGCCGCTACGCCCGGATCAAGGGGTGGACCGTCGATAACATCGAACACAGCCCCGGCGAGGCCGGCGGGTTCAAGGAAGTCGTCTTCGGCGTAAAGGGCGAGGGCGTGTACCAGCACCTGCGGTACGAGAGTGGCGGGCACCGCGTGCAGCGGGTGCCGAAGACCGAGACGCAGGGCCGCATTCACACGTCGGCCGCCACCGTCGCGGTGCTGCCGGAACCCGACGAGGTGCAGGTCGAGATTAACCAGGACGACATCGAGTGGGAGCGGATGCGGGCCGGTGGCGCGGGTGGCCAGCACGTCAACAAGACCGAGTCGGCGGTGCGCATCTGGTATCGCAAAGGCACGCCCGACGAGATGGAAGTGAAGTGCCAGGACGAGCGGAGCCAGGGCAAGAACTACGAACAGGCGATGCGGGTCTTACGGTCGCGACTGTTCGAGCGGCAGCAGGAGAAACTGCACAAAGAACGGTCCGAAGCTCGGAAGTCGCAGATTGGCAGCGGCGACCGCAACAGCCGGATTCGCACATACAACTTTTCCGAGAACCGCTGCACCGACCACCGCATCGGGGTGACCGTGTACCGCATGGACGCCGTCCTCGCCGGCGACCTGGACGTGATGGTGAAACCAATGCTCGACGCGGTGAAGA
>JBBQCQ010000447.1:0-4286 GCA_038318835.1 Gemmatales bacterium
TCAAGCGCATCCACCTCGGCGACGACTGGCTCGTGTCGATGGGCGGGTCGGCCTGGTCCCGCTACCACAGTGAGTACAACAGCCGCCTCACCCAGCGGAACAACTCGTACCAACTCTCGCGGGTGCGGCCGTACATCGACATTTGGTATCAGGACAAATTCCGGCTGTTCGCCGAGGCGAACGTCTCGTACACGGCCCTGCAAGACCTGCCGCCGCTGGGCATCGACGAGTCCGGGCCGGACATCCAGAACTTGTTCGTCGATGTGAAGGTCGGCGAGGTGAGCAAGGCCCCGATGTACCTGCGGATCGGCCGCCAGGAGTTGCAGTTCGGCTCGCAACGACTCGTGTCGGCCCTCGACTGGGGCAACACCCGGCGGACGTTCCAGGGGCTGCGCTTGCTCCGCACCGGCGAGAAGTTCGACTTCGATCTGTTCGTCACGCAACCCGTTATCCCGAACGCGAACAAGCTCGACAGTGGCGATAACAATCAGGTCTTCGCCGGGGCGTACACGAGCTATCGGCCGAAGAAGGGGCAGGCGGTCGATCTGTACTACTTCATGCTGGACAACACGAACAACGTGACCCAGCAACGGATCGTGCGTGCCCCCGTGACGACGCACACCATCGGCACGCGGTACCACGGCGACAAGGACCTGAACGACTCGTACAGGCTGCTCTGGGACCTGGAAGGCGGCTTGCAGTTCGGGCAGCGGGGGTCGCAGGACATCTTCGCCGGGTTCGCCTCGGCCGGGGCGGGGATCAACTTCCGCAAGGCGGCGTGGAACCCGACCCTGTGGGCGACCTACGACTACGCCAGCGGCGACGACAGCCCCAACGGCGGCAACCGCTACTCGACGTTCAACCAGCTTTTCCCGTTCGGCCACTACTACCTGGGCTGGGCGGACCTGGTTGGCCGGCAGAACATTCACGATGTGAACCTGTCGCTGTACCTCTACCCGGCGAAGTGGGTGACGACGAACTTGCAGTGCCACAATTTCTGGCTCGATAACGTCCGCGACGGCCTGTACAACACGGCCGGCGTGGCCACCCGCCGCGATGCTACCGGCCAGGCGTCGCCCTACGTGGGCACGGAGCTGGACATCATCAACAACTTCCACCTGACGCGGCGGGCCGACTTCCTGGTGAGTTACGCCTATCTGTTCGGCGGCGGCTTCCTGCGGGCCACCTCCGGCCCGAACGCGGCCGTCAACGGCAGCGTGCTAACGGGGTTGTTCAGCGTGCGGTATTGATCGCGGACGCAGTCGCCGGAATCGTTCCAACCCTTCCGGCGACCGTTCTGAGCCGCGGAGCGGCTTCAGACAGAACCGTTCGATTCTTGAGAATACCTCCTTCATCCCGTTCCCGCCCTCCCCCACACTTTGCGATAATATCCGGGTGCCCCACCTGCCCCCGGAAGTTCCCATGACGGCCATCCGCCACCGCGACGAACCGACCGCCAACGCCGACCGCGAGGCGATCGGCCGCACCGAGCCGCGCAGCGTGCGGACCTTCACCCCCACGCAGGCGGTCCTGGCTACCAGCGCCGGCGTCTTCCACTGGACGGCCGACGGCCGACGCCTGTACGACTTCACCTCCGGCGTGCTCGTCGCCAACCTCGGCCATAACCCCACCCGGTGGACGCGGCAGTTCCTGCACTACATGGGCTGGCCGGTTGAGGGGCCGCCCCGCGATGCGGCATACTTCCCGGCCGTGCCGCTGACCGCGTACAACGCCATCACGCCCCTCGAAGCCCAGGCGAATCGCTGCCTGCTCGCCGCCATCCAGGCGTGCCCCGGCGGTGAACAACTCGACGCGGTTATGTGGGCCGCGTCCGGTTCGGAAGCGATCCAGAAAGCTCTGTGGGCGGCGATGGCCCGCGACAAAACGCGGCCGATGATCGTTGCCACGCGGTTCGGGTTCCACGACAAGAAGGGCTTATCGCTCGCCATCACCGGCAGCGAGGCCGACGCCGAGCGCGACCCGCGGGTGAAGTTCATCAGCTTCCCCATGTCCGAGTGCCGCGACATGACGATGCGGGACGACCCGTTCGACCCCACGCCCTACCAACGCGAACTCGACGCCCTCTGGCACCAGTTCGGCCCGAAGCTCGGCACCCTCATCACCGAGCCGTACCTCGGCGGCGGCGGCTCGTACCACCCGCCGAAGGCGTACCTGCAACTGCTCGAGCAGTTCTGCCGCGAACACGATCTGGTGTTCATTCTCGACGAAGTGCAATCGAACTTCGGCCGCACCGGCAAGCTGTTCGCCTTCGAGGCGTATGGCCTGACGCCCGACGTGCTGATTCTCGGCAAGGGGCTAGGGAACGGCGTGCCGGTCGCGGCGGCGGTCGGGCGTGCGGACATCTTCCACGCCCTCGACTACGGCGAGACGTCCGACACCTGGAGCGCGAACCCGATGAGTGCCGCCGCCGTGCGGGCCACGCTCGACGAGTTCGCCGCTCGTGACGTTCTCGGCGAGATGGCCGAGCCGTCGCGGATCATCGAGGACGGCTTGCTGCGGCTGAAGCGGTTCCTGTTCGTCGCAAACGTCCGCGGCGAGAAGGGCGGCATGGTCTGGGGCATCGAGATGCGCGACCACGCCGGCAAGACGGCCGCCGAGTGGGCGAACGCCCTCGTCCTGGCCTGCTACCACGGCGACGGCACCAACGGCATCCACCTGCTCGGCCCGCTGGCGAAGAAAGTGTTGCGCATTTCCCCCCCGCTGACCATCACGCCCGCGGAAGCCGAACACGCGATGACGCTACTCGACTACGCGGCCGGCCGACTGGCCGGCGAAGGCGTGCCGGAGCAACACGCATGACCGCCGACCCGCTGTTCGAGTTGATCGTCACGGCCCTGAACTTGATGAACCGCCCGTTCGTCACGCCGACTACACCGCAGGGTCTGGCGTTCGAGTTCTACCATCAGTTCCGCAAACTGTGGGACCGCGGCGTACCCGTAGGCCTCGGCCTCGGCCACCTGCTGCTGAAGCCGGCCGGCGAATGGCTGATCGTCGAGCGCATCGGCGAGAAGGGTGTGGCCGCCGAGAACCTCGCGGCCATCGCCTTCGACGAATGGCCCTCCCCCGTTGGCGAGTTCCGCCATCGCATTCTCGTGGCGACCGCGCCGGCGACGGACATCGAAGGCGTGACGGTCCTCCGGTTCGACCCCGATCGCTGGCAGGTCGTGTAACCGACCTTCCGTCCGCCACCTTGCTACCATGACACCATCCCTCGGAGGTCGTTCCATGTTCCGTTGCGCTCTGATCGTGCTGGTGCTGTTCGCGGTTCCCCTCTTCGCGGCCGATCCGCCGAAGGCGGAGTGGAAGGCGACCGTCGATAAGGCCGTTGCCTTCCTGAAGGCGGCCCAGAAGCCCGATGGCAGTTGGGGCACGGCCCCGCAGAGCATGGGCGTGACCGGCGTCGTCGTCACGGGTCTGCTCCAGTGTGGCGTCTCGCCCGACGACGAACCGGCCGCGAAGGGGCTAGCGTATATCGAGAGCCTGGTGAACCCGAAGGCTGGGCACATCGCCGGGAACGACCCGAAGGCGGGCCTGCAAAACTACGTCACGGCGGTGAACGTGATGGCCCTCGCGGCGGCGAAGCGGGACGCGAAGTACAAGCCGGTGATCGGTGCGGCGAGCGACTTCCTGCGGAAGCTGCAGTGGGACGACGGCGAAGGGAAGACCGACCAGGACGACTTCTTCGGCGGGGCCGGGTACGACAGCAAGAGCCGGCCGGATTTGTCCAACACGCAGTTCTTCCTCGACGCGCTCAAGGCCGCCGGGGCCGGGCCGGACGATCCGGCCATCAAGAAGGCGCTCGTGTTCGTCAGCCGCTGCCAGAACCTGAAGACCGAGTTCAACGACCAGCCGTGGGCGGGCAAAATCAACGACGGCAGCTTCATCTACTCGGCCGCCGGCGGCGGGTCGTCGAAGACGAGCGACACCCCCGACGCACCGCTGAACGGCTACGGCAGCATGACCTACGCGGGCATCAAGAGCATGGTCTACGCCGGCGTGTCGAAGGACGATCCGCGGTACAAGGCCGCCCTCGCCTGGGCGAAGAAGAACTACACGCTGGAGCAGAACCCCGGCATGCCGAAGGCCCTCGCCGGGCGGGGGCAGTTCTACTACTACCACACGTTCGCAAAGACGATGAACGTGATGGGCGAAGTCACCTTCACCGACGACAAGGGCGTGGCCCACCCCTGGAAGGCCGACCTGCTCGCCGCCCTCCAGTCGCGGCAGAACCCCGATGGCAGTTGGGTGAACCCCACCGATCGCTG
>JBBQCQ010000448.1:0-4268 GCA_038318835.1 Gemmatales bacterium
CGTTCGCCGTCGGCGGCTACCAAATGCTCTTGAGGCCAGAGGCGGATCAAACCTCCACCAGCCTGGACGATCCCGAAGTGGGCGGCGACGACTCCGCGAGCACATCGACATCGCTAGATCGGCTACCGACGCTCGCCGGCACGCGGCAGAACTTCTTCGTCGCGGCGAGCCTCAGCACCGCCACGGACGTGGACTATTACCGCGTGCGGGCCGCACAGACCACGAGTGCCCTGACCGGCGTCTTGACCGTCGGTGTCGTGGGCACCAGTCCCGGCGGCATCGACCCGGTCGTCGAGATGTTCGACCGTAACCTCGTCCGGCAGGCGACCACGGTCCTCGTCCACGACGGCGGGGAGTTCAGCGTTCAACTGCCGGCGGCCGAGGTGAACCGCGATTACTACATCGCCGTGCGGCACGCGGCGGGGAACGCCGCGGTCGGGAATTACTCGCTCGGCATGGACTTCGGCGGCCCGCTCGTCCCGCTGCAAACCTTCGCCCGCGGAACCCTGACGACGACCGCCCCGGCGAGTACGACCACGCTGACCGTGCCGGCGGGGCAAGTCCTCCACCTGATTCTGACCGTCGACGCGACCCCGACACCCGCGGCCGTTCGGCTGTCGCTGTTCGATTCCGAAAATCGAGTCGTCGAAACGCGACTGGCGAACACCGGCGACGCGGCCACCCTCAACGTGTTCCTCCCGGCAGGCGAGTATCATCTCCTGGTCGGCGGCGGGGCGACCGACGGCGGGCCGCTCCCGGCCATCGGGTATTCGGTCACGGGGCTGACCGTGTCCGACCCGATCGGCCCGCAGGCCATCATGCGGATCGACCAAACCCTTCCGCCGACCACCCTGCCCCCGCCAACAACCACCCCACCGGCTTCGCCGCCGCCCGTGATCGTCACGCCGACCCGCCCGGTCACTCCGACAACGCCGGTCACGCCCATCGACCCGAACATCTTGCTCATCCCGCCGACCGACCAGCCGACCTCGCCGTCGCTCCAACTCCGTCCGGTGTCGCCGCCCCCCGCCAGGGCCGTGTCCGTCGGGTTCGCGAGCGCGACGGGTTCGGTGGTGCGGTCGTTCAACCCGGACGGCAGCCTGGCGTTCTCGCTCGTGCCGTTCCCGAACTACACGGGCACGCTGCGGACGGCCGAAGCCGACTTCAACAACGACGGCGTCGCCGACATTCTCGTCGGCACCGGCCCCGGCTCGGCGAGTCAGGTTCACCTGATCGACGGGGCCACTCAGGGCGTGATGCTCGCGATGAACCCATTCGAGGCTTCGTTCACCGGGGGCGTGTTCGTGGCCGTCGGTGACGTGACGGGAGATGGCGTGCCGGAAGTGGTCGTCACGCCGGACGAAGGGGGCGGTCCGCGGGTCCGCGTGTTCAACGGCAGCGGGTTCGCCCCGGTGGCCGATTTCTTCGGCATCGACGATCCCAACTTCCGCGGCGGCGCACGGCCGGCCGTCGGCGACGTGGACGCCGACGGTACGGCCGACCTGATCGTCGCGGCCGGCTTCCAGGGCGGGCCGCGCGTGGCCGGGTTTAGCGGGGCGGAGTTGTCGAAGGGGAACCTCGTCAAAATCTTCGGCGACTTCTTCGCCTTCGAGCAAACCCTCCGCAACGGCACGTTCGTGGCCGTCGGCGACCTCGACGGCGACGGGAACGCCGAGGTCATCGTCGGCGGCGGCCCCGGTGGCGGCCCGCGGGTGGTGGCGTTCAACGGCAAGGACCTGCTGGCCAATCGGTACACACCGACGGCCAACTTCTTCGCCGGCGACCCCGCCGACCGCAACGGCGTTCGCGTCGCGGTCAAGAACCTCGACGGCGACGGCGTCGCCGACCTCGTCGTCGGCGTCGGCCGGCGGGTGATCGGCTATTCCGGCGTCAGCATTTCGCCCGCCGCCACGCCGCCGAGCGTGTTCGACAATCAAGTCTCGCCCGACCTCGCCGAAGGCGTCTACGTCGGCTGATTGCAAGCACTTCTCGCCGTGCCCCGCCGCGACTGGCGTCGGGGCCGTCGGTCCCGCCGACCCCGTCGGAAAAGATTCCCACATTCCGTGGCGGACGCCGCGAGGAATCCGACTCCCCTCTGCGTCCCATCTCCTCGGTGCAACTCCGACCACGCTCACGGGAAGTTCGTCATGTTGATACTGCTCTGCCGGAAACTCTTCGGCCAAACCCGCGTTCCCAACCGCCGGGCACGGCGGTCCCTCCGCACGTCGCTGCACATTGAAACGCTCGAAGTCCGGGACGTGCCGGCGTTCCTCGCTCCGGTGTCCTACGGCTCCGGCGGGGCCGGCAACATCGCCGTCGGCGACTACAACGGCGACGGCCGCGGCGACATGGCCGTCGCGAGCAACGTCCTCGCCGGCGGGTCGGTCGGCGTCATGCTCGGCAACGCCGACGGCACGTTCGCGCCGCTGGCCAACGTCACCGCGGGGACGTTCGTCACCGACGCCGCGGCCGGTGACCTGAACGGCGACGGCAGGATCGACCTCGTCGTCGCCGGCACGGGTCTGGCCGTCCTCCTCGGCAACGGCGACGGAACCTTCGGCACCCCGACCGCGTTCACCGCCGTCGGTGCCGCCGCCCACTCGGTCAGAGTCGGCGACTTCAACAACGACGGCCAACTCGACGTCGCCACCATCACCGACAACAGCGCGGCCGTCTACCTCGGCAACGGCGACGGCACGCTCCGGGCCGGCCTCGCGACGGTCGTGTCCGGGAACAACATCAACCTCGTGACCGGCGACTACGACCGCGACGGCAACCTCGACATGGCCGCGTCGAACACGGCGAGCGTCGGCACGATCAGCGTCCTGCGCGGCAAGGGTGACGGGTCGTTCAACGCCCCGAACAGTTACTACGCCTTCTCAGCCCCGGTCTACCTCGCGAGCGGCGACTTCAACCACGACGGGTACGACGACTTCGCGGTGCCGAACTCGTACTCCGCCACGTCGATGAGCGTCATCCTGAACAACGGCGACGGTACCTACGCCCCGCCACACACCTACGGCATCGCCCAGACCGGGTACGAGATCGAGGTCGCGGACTTTAACAACGATGGCAACGACGACTTCGCCGTCCGCGGCGGCTCGCAGTATCTGGTCAGCCTCGGCAAGGGGGACGGCACGTTCTACCCGTCGGTGAGCTACTCCACGCCGGCTGGCCGGTTCGAGGCCGGCACGCACGGCGACTTCAACGGCGACGGGGCGGTGGACCTGGCCTACCCGACCGCGACCGGCGTCACGGTGGTGACGAACGACCACGCCGACTATCAGAACCTGGCGGGAGCTGTCACCTTCCGGGTCTCCGCACCGGCCACGACGACCTCGGGTTCGGTCCTGCCGATGACGATTACCGCCGTCGATGCCGCCGGGAACGTCGCGACGGGCTTCCGCGGCGCGGTCTATGTCAGCAGTAGCGACCCGGCCGCCACGACCGCGTCGGGGTACGCGTTCAACCCCCTCGACGCCGGCATCCCTTACGTCTTCACTGCGGCCGACGCCGGGGCGCACGCCTTCACCGGCGCGATCCGACTCGTCACCGGCGGCGATCAGACGGTGACGGCCTCGGCCCCGAACATGGCGGCGGCGTCCACGACTGTGACCGTCACCGGGCAGGTCACCCGACTCACTTTCAACGTCCCGTCGGCCTCGAACGCCGGCGCCACGTTCAACGTGACGGTGTCGGCGACCGACGCGGTGGGCGCCGTCGCGACGGCGTATTCGAGTACGGTCCACTTCACCAGTTCGGACGCGCAAGCCGGCCTGCCCGCGGACTACACGTTCACGCCCGCCGACGCCGGGTCGCACACGTTTTCCGTCACCCTGAAGTCCTCCGGGTCGCGGTTCATCGCGGCCGTGGAGGCCGGTGGCACGATCAACGGCGGGGCCACGGTCGCGGTCACGCCGGGGGCGGCCCAGTCGTTCGCACTCGCCGGCGGGGCCGGGGCGATTGGCGTGGATCGGCCCGTCTCGATCGTCGCCCGCGACGCCTTCGGCAACACCGCGACGGGGTACTCGGGAACCGTCCACGTCACGAGTTCCGACACGGCCGCCGCGCTGCCCGCCGACACCGCCCTGGTCAACGGGGTGGCAACGGTGAGCGTGAAGTTGCTGACCGTCGGCACGCAAACGATCACCGCCACCGCCGTGGCGAACCCGGCTCTCACCGGCAGCGTGTCGAGCGATGCCACGCCGCCCGTCGCCGCCCTGTTCACGGTCTCCGGCTTCTCGGCGAGCACGGCGGGCACCGCGGTC
>JBBQCQ010000449.1:0-4257 GCA_038318835.1 Gemmatales bacterium
CGCACGGCGTGACGAGCGAAATCCAGCCCCAGACAGCGGCCGTGACCAGAAAGCCGAACAGGTTGGTCGTGGGCAGCAGGCCTATGCCGGCGTCCTTCTCAATGTTGGCCGCCACGGCGTCGAGCGACAGCTTATACTGAGCGGTGGCGAGGGCATCTTTCTTGATAACGCCCTTGTGGGCGGCGGTCGCGTCTGGCTGCGGTGGGACGGATCGCGGCGGGGCCACCTCCGGCACCGACGGCGGTGCGGGCATGGGTGGTGGTCCGGCACCGGGCAGAATCTCCAACTCGGCCGAGAGTACGTCGGCGTCGGTCAGGTAGAAACAGCCCTGGGGGTCGCAAGCTTGCAGCCGGGTGCCGGCGAGGGCGACCTTTTTTTTGCCAGCGGTGGCGGTGGCCGCGACGGTGCCAGTGAACTGCCAGGTCGCGGGCGTCGTGTAGTGTTCTTCCGCCCCTTCGCTGCCGAAGACGGTTTCGGCCCCCGGCGGGTCGCGGAAGGCCTTCTGAAAGACCACGTCTCCGGTCGTCGGCAGTTTGAACTTGTTCTTCTCGCCGGACGGGTAAGTGTAGCAATTCGGTTTCGGGGCGACCGTGAGCTTGAAGATGACGGTGTCGCCCGGCTTGGCACGGGCCGGCTCGAAGGTTGCAATCACGTCGGCCACGTCGGCGAATGTGGTCGCCTTCTTCTCGGCAAAGGCCGGCGTTGTGAGGATCAACAGCAGCAGGAGAGATCGCATACCGTCCTCATGTCACCGGTGGGCCGTTACTTCGATTCCAACGCCTTCTTCACTTCGGCGGCGTAGGCCTTCTCGACCTCTACGTGACCGTCGAGCACCTTCAGCTTCGCCTCCGGCGTCAGCGTCTTGGCCGGGTAGCAGTTCGTCGTGTCACATACGTTCAGCACGAACTTGTCGAGTTTCACGATGACTTCGCCAGGCTTCGCGGTCGGCGATACAACGACTTTCCGCTCGAACGTCACGCTGTCCTTGTAGTACCGCAGTTCCAGGATGTCGAGTTGCGGCTCAGCCTTCGTGGCGTACCCAGCCGGGTCGGTCGCGTCGCCCACAAAAATCACGCCGGCCGGGGCTGGGAAAGTGAGCTTGTTTACCATACCCTTCGCGTTCGGGTCGGGCTGGACGAGCGGGTACGTGGTGTACTTGTCGTTCAGCATCACGGTCAGCTTGAACGTCACCGTCTGACCCGCCTTCGCCTCAACCGGCTCGAATGTGGCGTCCAAGCTCTTGACCGCTTTCGTGTACCACTCATCCTTGTCGGCCGTGCGTGCGGTCGCGGCCAGAACTAGGAGCAGAACCAGACTGGAAAGGAATTTCGCGGACATGACGAAAAGTACCTCGGCCGGGGGTGACTCTTTCAGCGGTTACTTTTTCGGGGCCGTCGGCTGCCACTCTTTCTGAGGCGGCGGCGGCTCGACGCCCTTGAGGGCAAGCGTCGATATTTGCTTGGTCTTCAGGTCCACCACGCGGATGCGGTGGGCGTTCGTGTCGGCGAGGTACAGCTTGCTGCCGGCCGCACTCATCCCGGCGGGTTCGCTGAGCACGGGGCCGGTGAAGAAGCTATCGGCCGCGTCGCCACCGAGGATCGTCGTGCAGGTGCCGGCGATCGGGTCGATCTCTTTGAGCTTGCTGTTGTAGGTGTCGGCCACGAACAACTTGCCGCCGATCCACTGCACCGCGAGAGCGTGCTGAAGCTTCGCGTCTGCGAGCTTGCCGTCGGCGTCGCCGAAGAAGAACAGCGCCCCACGTTCGCCTGGTCGGCCGACGTAAGTCGTCACTCGGCCGTCGCCGCTGATCGGCAGTTTGCGGATGGCACTGCCTTCGCTGTCGGCCACATACAGATTCGTTCCGTCGGAGGTAAGGCCCGATGGCTGCGCGAAGCTAGAGGCGTACAGCGGGCCGTCCTTGATATGTTCGCGGCCATTGCCGGCGAACGGCTTGATCTTCTTCGCGTCCAGGTCCATCACCCAGATTTGGTGATGCCCGGCCATCGCGATGAACATCTGCCGGCCGACCACGAGCAAGTCCCACGGGGAGTTCAGGCCCATGCCTTTCGCATCCACGAAGGCATCGAGCGAACGGCTGGCGAACTCGCCGTCCTGCTTGCCGATGCCGGCGACGGTGGTGATGGTTTTCGCCTTCAGGTCGAGTGCCCGAATGCTGTGGTTCTTGCGGTCGGCCACGTAAAGCGTGTCGCCGTCGAGGGCCATGCCCTGCGGGTCGTCGAACCGTGTGTCGGCGAACGTGCCGTCACGGTAGCCGGGTGTGCCGTTGCCGATGATTTCTTTTTTGTTGCCGTCTAGGTCCGTCACCACGATCCGATGATGCGTGCTGTCGGCGATGAACAGTCGGCCGCTTTTCTCGTCGGCGAGCACCTTGCCGGGGAAGAATAGCGGCGAGTCGCCCGTCTCGCGGAACCGCACCAGGTCGAACCGGATCGGCTTGTCGTTGAGGACTTTCTTTTCCTTCGCCTCGGCGATCAGTTCCGCCACGATCTTGTCGAGTACGTCGTAATTGCCTTCGCCCGACAGGACGCCGACGAACTTCCCCTCGGCATCGACGACGGCCATCGTCGGCCAGGAGCTAACATCGAAGGCGTCCCAGATGGCGTGATTCGCATCGTTCACGACCGGGTGGGCGATCTCGTACCGCAGCACGGCCTTGCGGATGGACTTGGTGTCCTTCTCGTTCTCGAACTTCGCCGAGTGGCAGCCGATGACGACGAGTTCGTTCGGGTACTTCTTCTCCAGCTTCGCCAGGTCAGGCATGATGTGAATGCAGTTGATGCAGCAGAGCGTCCAGAAGTCGATGAGGACAACCTTGCCCTTCAGGTCGGCCATCTTGATCGGGCCGGACGAGTTCAGCCAGGCCACGCCGCCGGCCAGCTCCGGGGCGTCGGGCCGCTTGTCGGGCAGCTTCACCCGGCGGCCATCAGTCTGCGCGCCGGCAGGGGCCGGTTGCAGGAAGATCACGGCCGCCACGGTGGCGAGTGCGGAGACGGCGATCGTGGTAACGAGCAGATAGCGGAATCGGGACGACGAGGGGACGGCCGGCGGGGTCATAGCGGTCATTCTCCGACTTGCGGGATACCAGAGCATGTTACCCGAAACCACCCCCAGAGGAAAACGGATTTGCCCTCGGGGCCGGGTCGCCGGGTGGGGCGTAACGGGCAGGGCGGGAATTTTGCTCATCATTTCGGACGCAATTCAGATGAATCCCTTACACGGAAACGGTATCGTCACTCCAGAACCTCCAAGTTCCCGGAGCAGCCTGTGGCCACCCCGACCGACCCGACTGCCGAACACCGCCGCCTGCGCGAAGCCGCCGACGGTTCCGCCGCCTGGAAAAACTGGGGGCCGTATCTGTCCGACCGTCAGTGGGGGACCGTCCGCGAGGACTACAGCCCGGACGGCAACGCCTGGGACTTCTTCCCGTTCGACCACGCGCACAAGCGGGCCTACCGATGGGGCGAAGACGGCCTAGCAGGCATGAGCGACAGCGGCCAACGCCTCTGCATGGCCGTGGGCCTGTGGAACGGCAAGGACCCGATCCTGAAAGAACGCCTGTACGGTGTCGCAAATGAGGGCGGCAACCACGGTGAGGACGTGAAGGAACTGTACTACCACCTTGACGCCACGCCGACGCACAGTTACCTGAAGTATCTCTACAAGTACCCGCAGGCCGAGTACCCCTACCGCTGGCTGGCCACCGAGAGCAAACGCCGGTCGCGGGCCGAACCGGAGTTCGAGCTGCTCGACACGGGTCTGTTCGAGGGCGACCGCTACTTCGATGTCTACGTGGAGTACGCGAAGGCCTCGCACACCGACCTGCTCCTGCGGATCAACGTCATCAACCGCGGCCCCGACACGGCCGAACTGCACATCGTGCCCCAGGTCTGGTACCGCAACACCTGGGCGTGGACCGAGGACGCCCTTCGGCCGACCATCACCGCCGACGGGCAGAAACTCCGCCTCTTGCACTGCGACTGGGACGAATACGTGTGCCACTTCGACGGCACGCCGGAGTTGCTGTTCACCGAGAACGACACGAACACGCCCAAGCTGTACCGGGCGAAGAAGGCCGGGTACTTCAAGGACGCCTTCCACGATGCCATCGTCGGTGGCAACGCGGCCGCCGTGAACCCCGCCCGCACGGGCACGAAGGCGGCCGGCCACTATCAGTTCACGCTGCCGCCCGGCGGGTTCGCTTCTGTTCGCGTGCGGTTGCGGCACACCACCGAGGAC